>DAIDKC010000116.1 GCA_027451045.1 Holophagaceae bacterium
AGTTCCATGAGCGCCACCTGCACGCGGACCTGGCCCTGACGCTGCTGCGCCGCCTCCAGCGCGACCGGCGGCCGGACCTGAAGCTGCTCGTGATGTCGGCCACCCTGGATCCCGGCCCCGTGGCCGCCTACCTGGACGCTCCCGTGATCCGCAGCGAGGGCCGCGCTTTCCCCGTGGAAACGGCCTTCCTCCCGCGGCCCGACGACCGGCTCCTGGAGCAGCAGGTGGCCGACGCCCTGGAGCGTCTGTACGGGGACGGGCTGCGCGGGCACACCCTGGTCTTCCTGCCCGGCGCCGCGGAGATCCGCGCCTGCCTGAAGGGCTGCGAGGCCCTGGCCGCCCGGCGGGGCCTGAGCCTGCGCCCGCTGCACGGCGAGCTCTCGCCCGAGGCCCAGGCCTTCGCCCTGGAACGCAGCGACGCGCCCAAGGTCATCCTCAGCACCAACGTGGCCGAGAGTTCCGTCACGCTGGAGGGCATCGCCGCCGTGGTGGATTCGGGCCTGGGCCGCGAGGCCGCGCACTCGCCCTGGTCGGGCCTCTCGGCCCTGCGCACGGTGCGCATCAGCCAGGCACGCTGCACCCAGCGCACGGGCCGCGCGGGCCGCACGGGACCGGGCCGCTGCCTGCGCCTCTTTACCGAGGCCGACTTCCAGGCCCGGCCCGGCTTCGACACGCCGGAGCTCCACCGGGCGGATCTGGCCGAGCCCCTGCTGGTCCTGCACGGCATGGGGATCGGTGCCCCTTCGGATCTGGACTGGTTCGAGCCCCCGCCGGGACCTGCGGTAGCCGCCGCGGAGGTTCTCCTTGAACGCCTCGGGGCCCTGGCGGACGGATGCCTCACAGAGGTGGGGCGCCGCATGGCCGCCCTCCCCCTGCATCCGCGGTTGGCGCGGCTGGCCGTGGCGGGCGAGGATCTGGACATCCCCCAGACCGCCCTTCGGGCCGCGGCCCTGCTGGAAGCCGGCGACCTCGCCGCCCGCCAGGGTCTGGAGCGGACTCCTGCGGCGGCGGCCCACGGCGCGGACTCGGACCTGCTGTTGCGCCTGGACACCTTCGAGGAGGCCGAGGCCGCCAGCTTCGCTGCGGGCGCCTGCCGGGCGGCGGGCCTGGACACCGCCGCCATCCATCGGGCCCACCGGGCCGTGCAGAGCCTGTGCCGCCTCCTGCCCGCGCCGGCGGAGCCCGCCGACGCCGAGGCCCGCCTGCTCCAGGCCCTCCTGCGGGCCTATCCCGACCGGGTGGGCCAGCTCTCCGTCAACGGCACGGTCGCCTTCGCGGGCGGCGGCGGGGCGCGGCTGGATCCGCGCAGCCGCGTGCGGCGCCCCGGCCTCGTCCTGGCCCTGGAGGCGGAGGCCGCCAAACAAGGCACCGGCACCCAGACCCTCGTGCGGCTGGCCTCCCGCTGCGAGGCGGACTGGCTGCTGGACGCCTTCCCCGAGCGGCTGGAGGACGGGGACGAGCTGGCCTTCAACCCCGCCGCGGGCCGCGTGGAGCGCCGCTCGGAGATCCGCTTCGAGGGGCTCGTCCTCGACAGCAGCCGGGGCCCGGCGGACCCCGCCGATCCCCGCGTGGCGCCGCTCCTGGCGGAGGGCCTGCGGGACCGGCCCCTGGATGAGGTGCCCGCCCGGCTGCTGGCCCGCCTGGCCTTCCTGCGCCGGCACCGTCCCGACCTGGGCCTGCCCGAGGACCTCCTGGGCCCGCTGCTGGCGGGGGCCTGCGCGGGCCGCAGCACCCTGCGGGAGGTCCAGGACGTGGACTGGACCGCGGCCCTGCGCGCAGCCTTCCCCGCCGAAACCCTCCGATTGCTGGACGCCTGGGCGCCCGATGCCCTCCAGCTGCCCAAGGGCCGGCCCACGAAGGTCCACTACGAGGACGATCCGCCCTGGATCGCCTCGCGCCTCCAGGACTTCTGGGGCCTGAAGAAGAGCCCCACCGTCGCCGGCGGCGCCGTGCCCCTGGTGCTGCACCTGCTGGCGCCGAACATGCGGGCCGTCCAGGTCACCACCGACCTCGCCGGGTTCTGGCAGCGTGCCTACAAAGAGCTCCGTCCCGCCCTCTCCCGCCGGTACCCCAAACACCCCTGGCCGGAGTAGGGCCCGGTCACCCCCGCAGGGCCGCGAGCAGCGCCTGCGCCCCGGCCTCCAGCAGGGTCCCGTCGGTGCCGGCGGCCAGCAGCGTGAAGCCCTGGGCGAGGTGCTGCCGGGCCTCGACACCGGTCATGCGGAAGAGGCCGAGGGGCATGCCGGTGGCCCGGCAGGCGGCGCGGATGGTCTCCAGGGCGCCGAGGAAGTCGGGATGGTCGAAGCGTTCGGGGATGCCGAGGCTGGTGGTCAGGTCGTAGGGGCCCACGAAGACCGCGTCCACGCCGGGCACCCGGGCAATGGCGCCGACCTCTGCCACAGCCTCCCGGGATTCGACCTGAACCACCACGAGGCCGCGTCCCTGTACCGCCCGCACGGCGGCCTCGGCCTGGGCGGCGCTGTCCACGTGGGGCACGATGAGGCCGGCGGCGCCGCAGGCGGCCGCATCCGCGATCACCTCGGGATCCTGGTTCGGCACCCGCAGCAGGCAGGGCGTGGTACCACCCAGGGCCGCGAGCGTGCGGGAGGTCTCGAAGGGTCCGTAGCCGCCGTGCTCACCGTCCAGGAACAGCCAGTCGAAGCCCTGGCGGGCCAGGCGCACGGCCACCTCGGGCCGAGGGATCTGGACGAGGGTGCCGAGGAGGGGTTCCCCGGCGCGGAGGCGCTCGCGGAAGGCTGAAGGGGTCATGGGACACCTCCCCTCCAGGATGGCCGCTGGGCCCGGCCAGGCCAACCGGAGTACCGTGGAAGCATGCTGACCTTCCGCCCCATCGAGCCCCGGGACGACGCCGCCGTGGCGGCCGTGATCCGCGCCGTCATGCCGGAGTTCGGGGCCGACGGTCCCGGCTTCGCGCTCCACGATCCCGAGGTGGACCACATGAGCCGGGCCTACGCCCCGCCCGGTGCGGCCTACTTCGTGGTGGTGGACGCGGCGGACCGGGTACTGGGCGGCGGGGGCGTGGCGGCCCTGGAGGGCGGCGAGCCCGGGGTTTGCGAATTGCGGAAGATGTACTTCCTGCCCGAGGCCCGGGGGCTGGGTCTGGGCGCAGCCCTGCTCCGCCACTGCCTGCAGGTGGCGAAAGACCTGGGCTACCGCACCTGCTACCTGGAGACCCTCACGGGCATGGACCGGGCCCTGAAGCTCTATGGGAAGCTGGGCTTCCGGCCCCTCTGCGCGCCGATGGGCCGCACCGGCCACGGTGGCTGCGACCGCTGGTTCGCCCGGGAGCTCGCATGATCCTCGGCATCGGAACCGATCTCTGCCCCCCTTCCCGCTGGCGCCACCTGGTGGAGCGGTTCGGGGCGGAGAAATGTGCCTACCGGATCCTCCATGCCGAGGAGGCGGACTACCTGCTGGGAGGGAACCGGGACCGGCTGGCGGAGCGGCTGGCGGGACGCTGGGCCCTCCGGGAGGCCTTCGGCAAGGCCCTGGGGGTGGGGCTGGACGGCTGGTCCTGGAAGGAGCTGCGCTACCGGAACGGGCGAACCCGCGCAGAGGGGGCCCTGGCGGGGCACCTGGAAGGCCGGGGCGTCCACACCATCCATGCCAGTGTGAGCCACGACGGGGACACGGCCCTGGCGGTGGTGGTCCTGGAGGGCTGAAACTCAAGCCCAGGAGCGGCAAGCCGATCCCGCGGGTAGGAGACCCGATGGATCCCCTCACCCAGGCCAAGCAGCAGATGACCCTTCCCGAGTTCCGGAGCCTCCGGGACTTCATCTATGCCAAGTCCGGGATCTTCTTCAATGAATCCAAGCAGTACTTCCTCGAGAACCGCCTCAGCAAGCGCCTGGGGGAATTGAACCTCCGCAGCTACGGCGACTACCTCGGCCTGCTGCAGGGCCTGCACGGCGCCGCGGAACTCAAGCGCCTGTTCGTGGAGATCACCACCAACGAGACCAGCTTCTGGCGCAATCCCCCCCAGATCGAGGCCTTCCAGAACATCGTGCTGCCCGAGACGGCCAAGCTGGCCCGGGAGCGGGGCCAGGCCCGGCTCCGGCTGTGGTCCGCCGCCTGCTCCAGCGGGGAGGAGCCCTACACCCTGGCCATGATCTGCCACGAACTGCGCGACACCGTGCTCCGCGGCTTCTCGGTGGAGATCCTCGGCACGGACATCAGCGACAAGGTGCTGGCCCAGGCCCAGGACGGCGTCTACAACGCCTATACCCTGCGCAACCTGACCCCGGACCAGCTCCAGCGGCATTTCGTGCCCCTGGGGCGGGAGCTCTACCAGGTCAAGCCGGACCTCCAGCGCTACACCTCCTTCCGCAGCTTCAACCTCGTGGACTACGCGGGCTACCGCGCCCTCGGGGCCTTCGACGTGATCTTCTGCCGGAACGTGCTGATCTACTTCGACGAGACCGTGAAGGCCCAGGTGCTCAAGGGCTTCCACGCCCAGCTCCACCCGCGGGCCTACCTGCTGGTGGGCCACAGCGAGAGCATCCACGCCTTCAACACGGGCTTCGAACTCATGCATTTCAGCAAGGCCATGGGCTACCGGAAGCGGGCCTGAGGGAGCGCACCATGCCGATCACGCCGCAAGAACTCATCGCGAACCTCGGGGACCTGCCGCCCCTTCCCCAGGTCGCGACCCAGCTGCTTCGCCTCACCGCGGATCCCGACGCCTCCGCCGAGGACCTGCGCCGGGTGATCTCCACGGACCAGGCCCTCACGGGCCAGATCCTGAAGATCGCCAACTCCGCCATGTTCGGGATGGTCCGGGAGGTCACCACCCTCACCCAGGCGATCATGACCCTGGGCTTCTCCACCATCAAGAGCGTGGTCATCGCCAGCTCTGCCAAGAACCTCTACCACCGGGGGACGGTGGGACTGCAGGAGCGCCTCATCTGGGAGCATGCGCTGGTGACGGCCATCGCCAGCCGTGCCTTCGCCAAGGCCCTGCGCCTGCCTCGGGTCGAGGAGGCCTTCATCGGGGGCCTCCTCCACGACATCGGGAAATCCGTCATGGGCGTCAAGTTCCCTGAGCGCTACAGCGCCCTCCTGCGCACGGTCTACAACGAGGGTGGCGACGGCCTGGCCCTGGAGCTGGACACCTTCGGCTTCGACCACGCCATGGTGGGCGAGGCCCTGGTGCAGCGCTGGAACCTCGCGCCCAGCCTCCAGCAGGCGGCCCGCTGGCACCACGACCCCGTCCAGGCCGATCCTGACCACCTCCCCCTGGCTGCCATCGTGGCCCTGGCCAACCGGCTGGCCCTGCAGCAGAAGGCGGGCATCGGCGATCCGGCGCACCTGGAGGCGGCCGCCCTCCAGGCCATGGACATCCTCCACCTGGGCCCCGAGGCGCTCGAGAGCCACCTGGAAGGCGTCCGGGCCGCCATCGAGCAGGACAAGACGATGATCACGGAGTTCTGAATGCCCATCTCCCCGGAGCAGCTCCACGCGTGCCTGAAGGCGAAGACCCTGCCCAGCCTGCCCCTGACCGTGGTGGCCCTGGGCGAGGCCGTCCAGGACGACCGCTGCACCGTGGACCGCATCCTGGCCATCCTCTCCAAGGATCCGCCGCTCTCCGCGACCCTGCTCCGTTTGGCCAACTCGGCCCTCTATGCGGGCGAAAGCGCGGCGGCGGATCTCCGCACCGCCGTGCTCCGCCTGGGCTTCGACGCCATCGCCAACCTGGGCACAGGCACCGCCGTGATCCGGACCCTGAGGGGCGGGGTCCACCTGGACCCGCTGAAGCTGTGGCAGCACAGCGTGGCGGTGGGGCTGGTCGGGAAGGGCATCTGCCGGCTCGCGCGGCGCCATGGCCAGGCCGAGACCGCCTTCCTCTGCGGGCTGCTCCACGACATCGGGAAGATCGCCCTGGACACCTGCTTCCCCGAGCCGTACCAGGGCGTGCTCGAACGGGTCCAGGACGGCCTGGCCTACGTGGATGCGGAGCAGGAGCGCCTGGGCCTGGACCACGCCGCCGCCGGGGCCATCCTGGCCACGGCCTGGAACTTCCCCGACACCATCAGCAGCGTGATCCGGGACCACCATCGGCCCCAGGAGGGCGAGTTCCTGCCCAACCTCATCCACCTCGCCGATCTCATGGTGCGGAGCCGCGTCCCGATGGGGCCCGGGGACGAGCGCCTGAGCTTCTCGGTCGAGTCGCTCCCCGCCTTCCAGTCCGTGCTCGCCAGTTCCCTGGACCGCGACCTGGATGTGGAGCGGCTGACCTTCTCCATTGACGACGAGGTGGACCACGCCCTGGCCTTCGTCGAAGTGGCCTTCCAGAGCTGAGGAGCAGCCATGACCACCCGGATCCTGGTCGTTGATGACAGCCCGTTCATGCGGAAGTCCCTCCAGAAGATGCTGGAGGACGCCCCCGACCTGAAGGTGGTGGCCACCGCGCGGGACGGCGTGGACGCCCTGGAGAAGCTGGAGGAGCACAAGCCGGACATCGTCACCCTGGACATCGAGATGCCCCGGATGGACGGCCTGACCTGCCTGAAGAAGATCATGGCCACCCATCCCCTGCCGGTGCTGATGGTCTCCAGCCTGACCCAGGAGGGGGCCCAGGCCACCCTCGACGCCCTCGCCCTGGGCGCCCTGGACTTCATCCCCAAGGAGAGCAGCTTCGCCACGATGAGCATCATGCAGATCCAGCAGGACCTGCAGGAGAAGGTGCGCCGGCTGGCCACCAGTCCCCGGTTCCACCCGCGGCCCCATCCCGATGGGGCGGCCCGCCCCGCGCCGCCCGCCGGCTCCCCCCTCGCGCCGAGGCCCCTCCCGGCCAAGCCCGCCGCCCCCCCGCCGGCCGGGAAGGAACTCCCCGGGACCCCTCTGTCCGAGCTGCTGGTCATCGGGAGCTCCACGGGCGGTCCCAAGGCGCTCCAGGACATCCTGCCTGCGATTCCCGCCAGCCTCCCGGTCCCCTGCCTCATCGTCCAGCACATGCCCAGCACCTTCACCAAGCCCTTCGCGGATCGCCTCGATGGCCTCTGCCAGGTTCACGTGAAGGAGGCCGAGCAGGGCGAGCCCCTCAAGGCCGGCACGGTCTACATCGCCCCCGGCGGCATCCACCTCCTGTACGGCACCCGGACCCCCAAGGGCTGCGTGGAGCTGAGCCCCGAGCCCGTCTCCTCGCTGCACCGGCCGAGCGTGGACGTGATGTTCCAGAGCGTGGCGGAGCAGTTCCGGGGCCAGGTGCTGGCGGTGATCCTCACCGGCATGGGGGCGGACGGCGCCAAGGGGATGGAGCAGCTCAAGCAGAAAGGGGCCCACACCGTGGCCGAATCGGAGGAATCCTGCGTGGTGTACGGCATGCCCCGGGCCGCGGTGGAACGCGGCTGCGTGGACCTGGTGTCCCCGCTGGGCGACATCCCCGGCCACCTGCGCCGCCACTTCAGGCTCTGAATGGACCCCCTCGTTCCCCTTCCGTCCCAGGTCCTGGGCATCCTCCAGGTGCCTGCGGCCGGAGGCCCGGATCTCTCCGCCCTGGCCCGCCTGGCCCTCCCGGCCCAGATCGAGGCCACCCTGCTCGAGACCCTGCCCCAGGGCGTCCTGCTGCAGCTCCCCGGCGGGCAGGAGCTGGTGGCCCAGGGCCAGCTCCCCTTCCCCGAGGGGAGCCTGCTCGCGCTCCAGGCGCAGCCCCTGCCCGGGGGCGCGGGCCTCCACCTCCAGGTGCTGCGCGCCACCCCGCCGCCCCAGGATCCCGTCCTGGCCCCCCTGGCCCAGGGCGAGGCGGCGCCGCTGATGGCCCGCCTCCAGTCCCCCTCGCCGGCCCTGC
>DAIDKC010000117.1 GCA_027451045.1 Holophagaceae bacterium
CTGGAGTTCCTCGTAGACCTCGGGTTCGTCGGGGCAGGCGGCCTTGACCGCTTCCGCCTTCAACCGGGTCGCCTCGGCCCGGTGGCCGGTTGCCCGGGCCACGCGCCAGCGTGCCCGGAGCAGGAAGGGCGTACCGGGCTTCGCCTTCCGGGCCGCAGCCTGGATGAGCTGTTCAGCCTTCGCGACCTGGGGGACCGGGCGGAGCAGTTCGCACTCGGCGAGCCCCGCCAGACAGTCGCCTTCCTGGGAATCGGCGTGGAGAGCCTGGAAGCGGCGGAGGGAGGTCCCGTACTCGGTTTGCGCCGCCCCGATCCGGCCCGTCTGCCTCGAGAGCCCTGCGAGGTAGAACCAGGCCAGGGCCTCGGTGGCAGGGGTCCGGGCCTGCCCCGCGAGGCGGATGGCTTCCCGGAAGGCCGAGCCCGAGGGGCCGAACTGGTCCAGGCACTGGAACAGGATGCCGAGGTTGATCTGGCACATGGCCCGTTCCGCCAGGTTGCCCGTGGCCTGGTAGAGCGGATCCGCCGCCTGCAGGAAGCCCTTCGCATCCTGGAAGCGGCGCTGGCTCAGCGCCAGATCGCCGAGGTTGGTGAGCGCGAGGGCCTGCCCGTAGGCATTGCCCATGGAACGGTGGAGCGCCAGCGCCTGGCGGTAGAGGGCCTCGGCCTTCCCGAAATCGTCGCGGTTGCGGGCGAGGATCGCGAGGTTGTTGAGGGAGTTGGCCAGGCCCAGGGGATCCGGCAGGGACCGCTGGATCTCGGCGGCCCGGGTGAAGCAGGTCTCCGCCGCCTCCAGATGGCCCTGATCCTGGAGCACGAGCCCCAGATTGTGCAGGATGGCCGCCCGCTGGGTGTCGAAACCCGCCTTCCGGGCCAGGGCCAGGCCCTCCTGGCCGAAGGCCGCGGCGCGGGCCAGGTGCTGCAGATCCCGCTCCCTCAGGACGAGGGCCTTGAGCGTGACCACCTCGCGGTAGGGGTCCCTGGACATCCGGGAGACTGCCAGGGCCCAGCGCAGGGCGGCATCGGTGGAGGGATCCCCCGTCCGGAAGAGACAGGAGGCGTATTCCGAGACCGGCCCCGGCGCGAAGGGGGCGTCCAGGGCGGACCTCCGCAGGAAGGGCAAGGCATCCTTGTAGGCCCCGGTGGCCATGCGCTCCATCCCCTGGGCATAGGCCATCAAGGCGCCGGAATCGAGCCGCACGGCCTGGGCGGGCTCCGTGCGGTCGAGGGGTGCGATGGCATGCTGGACCTCGCCCGCCAGCACATCGGGAAGGGCCTGGAGCGCGGCCAGCGGATCGCCTCCGGCCTGCACTTCCCCATGGGACCGGACCCGGCCGCTGCCATCCTCCAGGGTGTAGCGGAGGCTCATGTCGGTGCCCTTCTCCACCGAGGCCCGCAGCACCAGGGCCGCCTTCAGGTAGTGGGCCAGGCGGACGCGCTGGGCTGGCGTAGGCGCCTGCCCCGGAGCCAGGCCGAGGGTCCGGAAGGCCCTGGAGAGGGTCTCCGGGTCCACGACCTGGAGATGGGGGTCCTCTGCCAGTCTTGCGCGGCTTTCGTCCGGCAGGACGAGCCGGATGAGACTGGCGTACTGGGGATTGCCCGTGCGGTTCACGAAGGGGAGCACCACCACCCGGGCGGGATGATGACGGATCAGATCCGGGATGATGCCGCGGCCGTGGATCCAGACTCCGGCGGCACTGGCAGCCAGGGTGGCCAGGATGGCGAGGCCCGCCCAGGCCCAGGCCCGGGGCGGCGCCAGTTCCCGCTCCAGGAGGACCCCCACCTCCGTGGCGGAAGGGCGGCGATCGGGCCGGAGGTCCAGGCAGCGGTCCAGGAATGCGCGGGTCCGCGGATGCTGGAGACGCGCGGGCAAGGGGCTCCGGTGGCCCCGGAGGATGGCCTGCATGCGGTCGCGCCCCTGCCCAGGGAAGGGATGGGCACCGAAGAGGAGCTCCCAGGCGACGATGCCGAAGGCGAAGAGATCGCTGGGGGGTCTCACGGCATCCCCATGGATCTGCTCCGGCGAGGCGTAGGCCGGAC
The DNA here is from genome assembly GCA_027451045.1 of Holophagaceae bacterium. Taxonomy (GTDB): domain Bacteria; phylum Acidobacteriota; class Holophagae; order Holophagales; family Holophagaceae; genus Geothrix. The sequence goes on from DAIDKC010000117.1 coordinate 2,037, forward strand.
TGCCCATGAAGGTTCCGGCCACGGTCAGCCGCTCCCAGGAGTGGCTCCCGGAAGGTCCCTGGGGGACAGACGGCCCC
>DAIDKC010000118.1 GCA_027451045.1 Holophagaceae bacterium
CCGCAGCTGCTCCAGGGTCAGAAACACGATGAACCTGGCTGGCGCTGCTTCTTCCATGTCTCCTCCTCCACGGATAAAGCATGAGTGCCCCATCCCGCGAAAACCATCGGTATGCCGTTCGCATGGCGCGGGCGCTGGACAGCCTGGTCCGGGACGAGAAGGCCCGCTGGCTGGCCCATGTGACCGGGATCAGCGAGTCCGTGCTATCCGAGTGCCGGAACGGCTCCCGGAACCTCCCGGCCTACCGGGTTCCCATCGTGGACGAGGCGATGAACTGCCACGCCCTGTTGGAGGAGCTGGCGGCCATGGAGGGGTGTGGGGTCCACGAGCTGGACCCTCAGCCCATGTCCGCGTCCGACCTGGAGCGCGTCTTCCCCCAGATCCTCCGGGAAGAGGGCGCGGCCAATGCCGACATCTTCGATGCCCTCGTGGACGGCGAACTGGACGAGGCGGAGCGGGCCCGGATCCATGCCCACGCGGCCAAGCTCCGTCACTTCTTCCAGGAACTCGAAGACCGCACGTCCCCCAACGAAAAGGCCGCCCCTGGACGGACGGCCTGAACTTCCAACCCGATCACTCGGAGATCGAGCATGACCCAGTATCCGACAGAACCCGCGGGGGCGCAATGAGCGCAGCCGAGGTTCTTCAGCCATTCCAGCGGGTGCTGTCCTGGTCCCAGTTCACGGGCGCCAAGGACAACCAGCCGGACCGGCACAACGGCACCTGGCTGGAGCTCGCGGAAATCCTGACCACGGTCCGCAAGGCCCCGAAGCGGAAGGACCCCGCCGACGCCAAGAAGGCGGTCCCGGCGTTCTCCGGCACGGCCTTCTTCGAGGGGTCCGCCCGCGGCTGCGACAACGCCGAGTCGATCCACCTCCTGGTCTTCGACTTCGACAACTGCATCGAGGAACCGATCCCGGGCGAGTTCCACAAGAGCGGCCGGCCCAAGACGCGCAAGGTGCCGATCCAGGACCCTGCGCAGCCCGAGCCTGTCATCGAGCGCCTGAAGTCCCTCGGCCTAGCCGCCGTGGTCTACACGACCTGGAGCCACAGCCCCCAGCTCGCCAAGTTCCGCGTGGTGGTCCCCCTGCAGGCGCCCATCAGCCCGGCCTACTGGACCGAGGCCACGGAATGGGCCATGGACCACCTGGGGTTCTTGCCCTGGAAGGAGTCCCGGGCTATCGACATTCCGGTCCTCCGCGACGTGGCGCGTCTGAACTTCCTGCCCTGTGCCCCCGACCCCTCCACCGTCCATGTGTGGGAGCTCAAGGGCAAGCACCTGGCGATCCCTGAGGCCGCGCTGCCCAACGTCGAGGTGAAGGATCCGGCGCCCCCCGCCTGGCTCCAGCCCCGCCCAAGGGTGAACGCCAGGACCGGGAAGGACTGGTGGGCCTCCTATCCCGTCCAGTTCAAGACCCTAGACCTGGCCGGCACCCTCGCGGCCATGGGCGTGAAGGTGGGTAAGGCCCAGCCCTTCCGCGGCGGCTACAAGTTCCGATGCCACTGTCCCTGGGCGACAGAACACAGCCACGGGATTGACGATGATTCCGCGGTCATCATCCAGACCCCCGGCGACTGGCCGTCCTTCAAGTGCGCCCACTCCGGGCATGTGGCCCTGGGCCTCCAGGACATCTGCGAAGCGGCCGGCCGGCCCATGATCATCTCCCACGCCCAGCCCTACCGTCAGGAGGACGAGGACAAGGAAGAGGCATCGGACAACCTCCCGCCGGCCGCGGGCCGTGAGGAGCAGGTCCCGGTCTGGCAGCGCCTCCACAGGAACAAGGACGGCGTGGCCCTCAAGGTGCCCGCCAACCTCGCCAAGATTCTCCGCTTCGACCCGCAGTGGGGCCCGCGGCTCTCCCTGAACGAGATGAGCCGTGACATCTGCCATGACGGCGAGCCGAAGCGCGACCACTTCGTGGACGAGGTCCAGGAGTGGGTCCAGGACACCTATGGCCTGAACTTCGGACGCGACGAGGTCCGCGCCAAGTTGCTAGCCCAGTGCAGCCAGAACATGACCCACCCGGTCCGGCGCTACTTGCTGGGCCTGCCGGCCTGGGACGGCGAGGAGCGGCTGCGGAGGGTTCCGGAAGAGATCCTTCAGGCCGACCCCCACGACCTCAACCCCCAGTACCTGGTCCGCTGGGCCGTCGGTGCCGTGCGGCGGGTCCTCCAGCCCGGCTGCAAGCTCGACACGACCCTGGTACTGTCCGGGCCCCAGGGCTTCCTCAAGTCCACCTTCTTCGCCGAGCTCGCCGGCGAGTGGTTCGGCGACAGCCCGGTAGACCTGACGAACAAGGACGGCTACCTGGTCCTCCACCAGTCCTGGATCACGGAGCTCGGCGAGATCGACCACCTGACCAGCGTCCAGAGCCAGGAGAAGGTGAAGGCCTTCCTCTCGAGCCGGCGCGACATCTTCCGGGCTCCCTACGCCGCCTCCGCAGCCATCTACCCCCGGTCCTGCGTCATCGTGGGCACCACGAACCGAGACCAGTTCCTCACCGACTCCACCGGCTCCCGCCGGTTCTGGCCGATCAAGGTCACCGGCACCATCAACGTGACCCTTCTCCGGTCCTGGCGCGACCAACTGTGGGCTGAAGCCCTCAACCTGGAGCGGGCCGGTGTCGAGCATTGGCTGGAGTCGTCCATGGACACCCGACGCGAGGTCCAGGCCGAGGACTTCGCCGCCGAGGATCCCTGGGACCACATGGTCGAGATGGCCGCCGCCTCCTGGGTGAAGACCAGCCACTCCCTCTCAGACGGCATCCCCATCGCCGAGCTGATGACCCTCATGGGCCTACCAGCCGCCCAGCAGACCAAGGGCGCATCCATGAAGCTGGCCACCCTCCTGAAGGCCAAGGGCTGGAAGCAGATTCGCGCCGGCGCGAGCCGGGAACGGAGGTGGGCCTATGCCTCCTGACCGACCTGACCAACCTCCGACCGACCTCGCCGACCGACCTCCGGCCGCATGGGTGTTGAATCTGACCAACCTGACCGACCTTTTCGCGCGCACGTATAGGGGAAATTCCTTGAACCACCATTTTCAGAAAACCGGAAAACCGAATCTCTCAACCTTTTCTCAACCAAGGTTGGTCAGGTTGGTCAGGTTGGTCACTCCCTTATTTTTCAATGCGATTTTGGCGACCGACCTCGATTCACAGGTTGGTCAGGTTGGTCACCATGCCTAACCCCGCCTCCTGGGGCGCCCAATCCGCCCGCTACGACCGCCGGGACCGGGCCGCCAAACGCTCGAAGACCGTCCAGGAGAAGGACATCGAGAAGGCGATAGTCCAAGCATTCAAACTCCAGCACCGCCTTTCTCTGTGCAAGACCGACGCCGGCGGCCAGGGGGTCAAAGGGCTCCACGCGAACCCCCCTGGGTGGCTCCTGGAGGCCCTGGGGATCCCCGCGCTGCCCTTCGGGCTATCTCCAGCCCTCCTGATCCCCCCGGGCTTCCCTGACCTCACTGGGCGCCTCCCTGACGGCCGGTGGGTGTTCATCGAGGTCAAGAAGCCGGGGGGGAGCTTCCGGGAGGGGCAGAAGGCGTTCCTCGAGAGTGCCCGGGCTTCCGGTGCCATTGCCTTCCATGCCAGGTCCGTGGAGGAGGCCCTAGAGAAGTTCCTGGAACCCACGGGGAGGAGCGCGGCATGAGAAACCCCGACCTGCACCGCCTCCAGCAGGATCTCTACGCCGCCCATGTCGAGTGCCAGGCAGACGACGAGCGCCGCCGCCACATCAACCGTCTGCTCTGTGCCGAGTGGGACGCCAAGGGTGGTGACAAGGCAGATGAAAAACATTTCGATTGGCTCAGGACTCAACCCAGGGAGAAAGCTGTATGACCACCATCGAGAAATTGAAAGTTCTAGAAGCCGCTGCTGATCCTGCGCCATGGCACGACGACATCTACGGCCTCGTGGCTGCGGATGGGAAGGACGCCATTTATTACGAGGGAGTGTCGCCCGAGAACCTGACTCTGGTTGAAGTTCTCCGTAATCTCGCCCCGGAACTTATCGCTCTGTGGGAGGCGGCGAACATCCTAAACGGAGACTGCGCCACCTTCACAGGGGACACCCCTCGAGTCCTGGTGGCTTTGAACGCCCTCAACGCCAAGGCCGCCGAGGTGCTGAAGTGAGCCGGCCGCCAATAAAAAAGAGGTACCGCGAAGTGACCGCCCTCACCCGCTACCTGGCCCTCGGCATCCAGCCTGTCGGGGCCTACCAACTCCCCCCGCTGCCCATCCAGGCCCGTCTTGCTGCCCAGCAGGGCGTCCTGGTGAATCCGTTCACGCTGGAGACCTGGGTCGAATGGAGGGCGGCATGAACACCGACACCCTCTCCATCGTGAAGGTCGGCAACAGTGAGGCCCTGGTCTGGCGCAACGGGCAGGACTCCAAGTTGTTCAGGGTGGACGCCCTGCCCGATGTGGACGTCCTGGTTGGCCGAAGAGTCTGCCGCGGGCCCAGTTGGTGCTGGGGTGAGCAAGATTTCGTCTCAGGAAAGCCCGGGCAGGGGACCGTCACCCACGAGGTACAGGGCAGCCCCGGATGGGTTGCGGTGACCTGGGACAGCGGCCGAGCCAACGCCTACCGCATGGGGGCAGATGACGCCTTCGACCTCGACCTCGCCGACCATCATCCCCCCTCTCGTCGGAGGAAACTCCTTGCATGGCTACTTAGGAGGATGGGATGAGCAAGCCACTGCCGCCCAAGCGGGCACTCTTTGTCCAGGAATACCTGGTGGACCTGAACGCCTCAGCAGCCATGCGGAGGGCTGGGTATAAGACCCGGAATGCCGATGTGGATGCGGCTCGACTCCTAGTAAATCCTGGTATCAGGGCAGCTATCCAAGAGGCCATGAACGCCAGAGCCTCAAGGGTGCAGATCACCGCAGACCAGGTGCTCCAGAACATCGTGGACATCGGGAACCGGTGCATGCAGCGGTGGCCCAAGATGATCGGGCATGGCAAGGAACGAAGGCAGATGACCGAGATGGTGGTCACCGAGGACGGCGAGGAGGTGGTGGCTCACGTCTTCATGTTCGACTCCATGGGGGCGCTCAAGGCCCAGGAGTTGCTCGGGAAGCACCTCAAGCTCTTCACGGACAAGACGGAGATCACCGGCAAGGACGGTTCTCCACTGGTAGACCTGGAGTCCGTGCGTGCCAAACTCCTGGGCTGAAAAGTGGAGGGCCGTCCCTATTGAGGATCGCCGTCGGCGCCTAGATGAACTACCCCCAGCCGTTTTGGAGGCACTCGCTTTCGATTGGCCCACTTGGGCTCGAGAGGATCAGGCGCTCCCCCCGGGTGACTGGATTACTTGGCTAATCCTGGCGGGTCGCGGATGGGGCAAGACTCGCACGGGAGCCGAGGCGGTCCGATCATGGGTACGGCAAGGGTTCGATTTGGTCAACTTAATCGGTGCTACCGCAGACGATGCGCGCGACATCATGATTGAGGGTGAATCGGGTATTTTGGCCGTGTGCCCACCAGCGGAGCGGCCACTCTACGTGCCCTCCAAACGGTGTCTGGAGTGGCCCAACGGCGCCAAGAGTTTAATCTTTACCGCGGATGAGCCGGAACGCCTACGCGGCAAGCAACACAAGAAACTCTGGGCCGACGAGATTGCCGCCTGGCGCTACCCGGAGTCCTGGGACCAAGCCAGCCTCGGCCTCCGTCTGGGCCGGAACCCCCAGGCTGTGGTCACAACCACCCCGAAGCCCACGAAGCTTGTGAAGTCTTTGGCCGCTGATCCTTCCACCCATGTCACCCGGGGGAGCACCTACGACAACCAAGCTAACCTCGCCGGCGCATTCCTGAAGCAGATTGTCACCCGCTATGAGGGGACACGTCTGGGACGGCAGGAGTTGAACGCCGAGATTCTGGACGACAACCCGAATGCACTTTTCTCCCGGGCCGACATTGATGCTGGCCGAATCAGACCATCAGATTTGCCCGAACTGGCCCGAATCGTGATCCCGATTGACCCGGCGGTGACGTCCAAGGAGGACTCGGACGAGACCGGGATCGTGCCTGTGGGTATGGATAACCAAGACCCCCCGCACTTCTACGTGCTTGAAGACGTCAGCGGCATCTACACGCCCGACCAGTGGGCACAGGTCGCAGTGAATGCCTACCACCGCCGCCAAGCCGACCGGATCGTCGGGGAGACCAACAATGGTGGAGACATGATCGAGGCCATGATCCGCAACAAGGACCCCAACGCAGCCTACGTGGCGGTCCACGCTAGCCGAGGGAAGATCATCCGTGCCGAGCCTATCGCCGCCCTCTATGAGCAACACCGAGTACATCACGTAGGTGCCTTACCTCAACTTGAAGACCAGATGTGTGAATGGGATCCCATCGTAAGCGCGGACAGCCCGGACCGCATGGATTCCCTGGTATGGGGATTGACGGAACTTTCCACAGGTGGCGACGGCTGGGCCAGCCTCGTCAACGAAGACCTGCGCGGGAGGACCGCATGAAACTCCACTTCCAGGCCACGCCCTTTGTTGAGCCGGACGGAGACGGCTACCGGATCACGATCGCCCAGACTGCATTTAAGGACAACGGGGTTCAAATCTGGGCGAACACGGAATGCCTCGGCACGTGGCCGCTCTGCCGGTCTGCTGCTGAGATCCTAGCCAATGAAGCCTGCTATGAGTCCTTCGTGATGTGGGACCGAACCGTGAAAACCATGCTGGAACGCTTTGTGGAGACCGCATGAGCGAAGCCGAAGACATCCTGTCCATCCTGGAGCGCCTGGCGGCGGGCGAGCTTGACGTTGCGGGCGTGCTGGCCCTGGCAGGCGGCCGGGAGTGGTACATCCCGAGCCCCCGGCGCATGGAACAGCAGCGCCG
>DAIDKC010000119.1 GCA_027451045.1 Holophagaceae bacterium
CCCCGGCTGTCGAAGGTGAGCACCCGGAAGCGGCGCGTCAGCCCCGGCAGCACCCCCGCCCACATGGTGGTGTCGGACAGGAGCCCGTTGAGCAGCACCATCCAGGGCGCCTCCGGCGAGCCCTGGACGCGGTAGTGGAGGCGCAGGCCCGAAGGCAGGGTGGCGAAGGTGGGATGGGCCCTCATGCCTGGGTCCGCAGGTCCGCAGGCGGGAGGTGGCGCTCGAAGGTCCACGCCCCATCGGCCCACCTCAGCACGGTGCAGCTGGCCTTCTTCACCTCCACGGCGCGCCCGGTGAGGCGGGCCACCAGGTCGCCCAGGAAGGGCTGGTGGCCGACTAGGGCCACCATGTCCTCGTCCCGCGCCTCGGCCATCAGCACCCGAAGCTGGAAGTCCGTCGCGCCTGGGTCCCCGTGGGGCACGAGGCCGGGCCACGTCTCGACAGGGAAGGCGCGTCCCGCCGCCTCCCGGAGACAGTCCATCGTCTCCCGGGCCCGCCGGTAGGGACTGGCGAGGCCCCGTGTGGGCACGTAGCCCAGGGCCACGAGCCCGCGCATGGCCGCCCGCGTCTTCGCCCAGCCCTCGGGCGTCAGGGCTCTGCCGGCGTCCGCCTGGCCGGGCCGGGGATCCTCGGCGATGCCGTGACGGATGAGCAGGAGGGCCGTGGACATTCTCCGATCCTACCGCCCCCGGGCCGCTTTCCAGGCCAGGTGCCCCTGGTGCCGGCGGAAGGCCGCCAGGTAGCGGGCGTCCTCGGCATAGGTGGTGGGATAGATGGGGGGCACCGGCTGGCGCCGGAGTTCCGCATCCACGTTCGTGAAGGTGAACACGCAGGTGTTGGAGAGGTTGGTCTGGGTCCGGTCGCGGCTGATGCGGATGATCTCCGTCTCCACGCAGACGCTGGTGCGGCCTGCGTAGACGGCACGGCTCACGAAGTGCAGCTTGTCCCCCATGCGCACGGGCTGCACGAAGTTGATGCGGTTCACGGCCACGATGACGGGCCGCTGGGGCGCCACCTGCTCAGCGCAGATGGAGGACTGCTCGTAGGCCCGGCGGATGAGGTGGCCTCCAAAGATCTTCCTGGGAACGTTCTCGTGCTCGGGATAGGTGCGCTCCCAGCTTCCGGTCACGCCGTCCGCCGCGAGCAGGCCCTGGAAGCCCGGCTTGTCCTGGGCCGCGTGGAGGGCCGCGAGCATGGCGTACTCCTCCCGGCTGGGCGGTTCCTCGGCCTGGTGCATCTGCTGGCGGGTGGCCTCGCGCCGGGCGACGGCCCGATCCCAGCGCCGCCGGCCCAGGTCCCCCTGGGGTTCGAAGGAGGGCAGCACCAGGCTCCGGGCGTGGTCGCCCGACGTGCTCCGTGCCACCATGGTGAAGTAGCAGGAGGCGATGTGCGCCGCCGGCCGCCCGTCGGGGGCCGCCGGATGCTCCACGCGGATGCCCACCTCCAGGCTGGTGCGCCCGACGAAGTTCACCCGGGCGCTGAAGACGATGTCCCGATGGACGTCCGCCGAGGCCCGGACGTAGATGTTGTCAATGGCCGCCGTGACCACGCGGGCCTCGGGATGGGCGCGGCGGACGTAGTCCAGGGCGGCCTCCTCCGCCAACTTGTCCAGGTGCTCCAGCATCGGGCCGAAGCGCACATTGCCCGGAAGATCCTCGTCCAGCACCATGTAGCGCCGGCGGAGAGCAGGATCGGAGCCCAGGGGCAGGATCAGGAGGCGGTCGTCGGGCAGGTCCATGGGGCAGTATGACCGGGAAATCCATGGGCATCCTGGAACTTCCGTGCGACACTGGCCGTTTGGGCCCTCCCGGCTGGCGATGTCCGCCACGGCCGCCTGCGACCAGGCGCCGACATGCAGGGAACGCCCCGGGAGATATCGTGAGCGACACCACCTTCGCAGCCCTCGGCTGCAGCGAAGCCCTGCTGGCGGCCCTGGCCAAGCGGGGCTTCGAGAGCCCCATGCCCGTCCAGGCCGCCACCTTCCAGCCCGGCCTGGAGGGCCGCGACCTGCTGGTGCAGAGCCGCACGGGCTCGGGCAAGACCCTGGCCTTCGGGCTGCCCCTGCTCCACCGGCTGACCGAGGACCGGCATCCCCAGGCCCTCATCCTTGCGCCGACGCGCGAGCTGGCCCAGCAGGTGGGGACGGAGCTGCACAGCCTCGTGCCCAAGCTGCCCATCGCCTCCCTCGTGGGCGGCGTGAGCTACACCCCGCAGATGCGGTCCCTCGCCCAGGGCGCGCCCGTGGTGGTGGGCACCCCTGGCCGCATCATGGACCACCTGGAGCGCGGCACCCTCGATCTGTCCAGGGTGCGCATGGTCGTTCTCGACGAGTGCGACGAGATGCTCAACATGGGGTTCCTGGAAGACGTGGAGACCATCCTCGCCAAGGTGCCCGCCGGGCCCCAGACCTACCTCTTCTCGGCCACCCTGCCCGCGCCCATCGCCAAGCTGGCCGGGAGGTTCCTCAAGGATCCCGTGCGCCTCCAGCTGGCCGAAGCCGGCGAGCAGGCCCGCCACGCCGACATCGCCCACACGCCGGTGCTCGTCCCCGATCACCTCCAGGTGCGCGCGCTCGTGAACCTGCTGCTGAAGGACGAGCCCAGCTCCGCGCTGATCTTCACCAAGACCAAGGCCCAGAGCGAGGAGGTGGCCGAGGAGCTGACGGTCTCGGGCCTGCCCGCCGCCTTCCTCCACGGCGACCTGGCCCAGGCCACCCGGACGCGGATCCTGGGCCAGTTCAAGGACGGCAAGCTGCGCTACCTCGTGGCCACCGACGTGGCGGCCCGGGGTCTGGACATCGGGGGCTTGCCGCTGGTGGTCCACATCGGCATCCCCACCCAGCTCGAGAGCTACGTCCACCGCAGCGGCCGCACGGGCCGCGCGGGCGCCAAGGGCACCAGCCTCGCCCTCGTGAGCTGGAAGGAGAGCCGCATCCTCCTGGCCTGGAGCCGCCGCGGCGGGCTGAACCTGGACTGGCGTGCCGTGCCCACGCCAGCCGAGATCCGGGAGGCCCAGGCCACCCGCCTGGCCGAGCGCATCGGGGGCGCGCTCAGCCCCGCCACCCTGGCCCAGGCGGGCCGGATGCTCGAGGGCCAGGATCCCCAGCGGCTGCTCGCGGGGCTCCTGGGCCTCGTCCAGGCCGATCAGTCCTCGGGCTTCGAGCTGCCCGCCGAGCCCGAACGCAAGGCCCCGAAGCCGCGGTACGACGGCCCCCGGGAGCGCCGCGAGGACGGCACCCGGCCCCAGCGGAGCTACGCCGAGCGCGCCGCCGCCCGCGGCGAAGCCTCCCGGCCCGAGTCGGCCTCCAGGACCCGCCCCGACGGCAGTTTCAAATCCCGCCGCGAGCTCGAGGAAAGGCCCCGGCCGTACGCCAGACCCCGCACCGAGGGACCGGATCGCCCCCGCAAGCCCTGGGAGGATCGCCCCGCCAAGGCGCCCAGGACCGCCCGGGAAGCCCCCGTGCGACCCTGGAAGAAGAAGTAGCCTTCCCGAGCGAGGTCCCCTGTGATCCGAATCCAGAACCTGGCCAAGTCCTACGGCCCGAAGGTGGCGCTTTCGAATCTGGACCTCACCGTGGAGGCAGGAACCTTCCTGGGCGTCCTCGGACGCAATGGCGCGGGTAAGACCACGCTGATTCGTGCCCTCACCGGTCAGCTCCGTCCCACAAGCGGCACCATCCAGGTCCTGGGCCTGGACCTCGCGGCCCGCCCGCTGGAGTTGAGGAGACGCATGGGGGTCATGCCCGAGCCGACCGCCCTTCTGGAGGATCTGACCGGTGCCCAGTACCTCCAGTTCACAGGCCAGCTCCGGGGTCTCCCCTTCGCCGAGATCCAAAGACGTGCCCGGGAGCTCGGCGACCTGCTCGAGACCGATCTCGACCGGCCCGAACCCATCGCCGCCTACAGCTTCGGTATGAAGAAGAAGGTGGCCTTCGCCTCCGCCATCCTGCACGGGCCGGAACTCCTGTTCCTGGACGAGCCCTTCGAGGGCCTGGATCCGGTCAGTGCGGACACCCTCCGTTCGCTCCTGGCCAGCCTTCATGCCGCTGGAACCACGCTCGTGATGACCAGCCACCTGCTCGGCATGGCAGAGCGGCTCTGCACCCGGTTCCTCATCATTGACCAGGGCGGGAAGGTCGCCGAGGGCACCCCCGGCGAGATGCTGCAGGGCACTGAGACGCTGGAGGACCTGTTCCTAAGGCTCATGGGAGGCCGGAAGACGGGAGCCCTCTCATGGATCTGAGCCTCCTGAAGGCCGTCTAGTGCGCTCGGCGCGCAGGCCGGCGCAACGCCCTCTCCAGGAAGGTCCGCTGGCTCCTGGGGGCCTTCCTGGTGCCCATGGCCGGGAGCTTCCTGCTGCTGGGCCTCGCGGCCGGATCGGGAGCGAACGCCCTGGATCCAGCCCTGGCCGGCCGATGGATCGCGGGCCTCGCCCTGGGCCTTGGCGTCCTCGGCGGCCTCTGGGATGGGACCTACACCCTCGACATCGCGCCGTTGCGTCCCTTCCTCCCGGGTCCCTGGGACCTGACCCTGGCCGAGCTCATCCTGGGGCTCACCACCGGATTCAAGGCCTATGTGGGCACGCTGACCCTCGCCTTCACGCTGGGCCTGGGATGGCGTCATCCAGGTTGGAGCCTCCGCCTGCTGCCCCTCCTGCTCCTCGGAGGCCTGGGCTGGGTATGCCTCGAGCGGCTGGTGGGCGCGCTGGGCCGGGCCGTCAATCGCTGGTTCAAGTACGTCGCCCTGTTCGTGGGCCTGGGCCTGCTCCTGTCCTGGGTCTTCCGCCAGGCTGGCCTGGACTCGGTCCCAACGCTCCGCTGGGCCCTGCCTGCCCTTCCCTTCCTCCAGCGCAGCGGGGCCTTCATGCACGGCCCGGCTTCCTGGGAAATGCTGTTCGTCCTGTCCATCACGGGCACCCTGCTGCTGGGGCTGCTCACAGGAGCGCTCGTGGGATGGGACCTGACCCGTGGAACCGAGGTCCCCTCCAGCCCCCCTCGCCCCTGGCGGTTCCAGCGCCCCTGGGCTGGCATCGCGGTGCAGCAATGGCGACAGCTCTGGTCCAGCAAGATCGGGGTGATCCGTCTCTTCTTCCCGCTTCTGGCCTTGATGTGGATGAAATCCCCGGCCCTGCTGGACCTCCGATCCGGTTCCACCTGGATGGTGTTCAGTCTTGGGTACTTCCAATGCGCCCTGAGCGGAGCCCCTCTGTTCAACCTCTTCGGGTTCGATCGGGGCGGCGTACGCAGCTTCTGGACCCTCCCGGTGGAGGACGGAAGCTGGCTCGCCGGGAAGCTGGTGGGGATCTGGGCCTACCAGGCCTGCTTCACCTTGCTGATGGGTCTGGTTCTGGCGTTCCTTGCTCCAGTGCCGCCTGCCCTCGTGCTTCCGGCTTGCCTCTTCACGCAGGCCCTCTTCCTCGTCCACGCCGGTGCCGGAGCCCCGCTGGCCATCCAGCTGGCCAGCCCCCTGAGCGCCCGCGCCTGGCTCCCGGGATCCCTCCACGCCGCGCGCCTGGTCCGCATCCCGGCCGTACTCGGCCCACTGGCTGGCCTCGTGCTCCTCTGGTTCTGGGCCTCCCGCCACGGGTTGCCCTGGCTGCTCGCCAGCCAGGGACTGGCGGTCGCCATCGGCCTGGGAATGCTGGTTCACGGCTTTGGACAAGCCAAGGCTACGCTGGAGGCCCACCGAGAGGAGCTGACGCTCCTCCTGGAAGGACATCCACCGGAAACGGTCTTCCCGGAGGGCGGGCCGCTGGGTTTCTGACCGCCTCAGCCGTTGGGCGCGGGGACCGGGAGAGCGGCGGGCTTGGCCTCCGCGGGCGGAGGCTGAGGCAGGCCCCACAGGCGGATCTCCAGGGGCTGGGAGGGGGCCTGGGCGCGGGCCGCCTGGATCTTCTTGAGGACATCGGCGTCCGTGCCCGCCTTCGGCACCGTGCCGGGCTTGAAAGCGAGGTGGAGGATCCGGCCTGTGGTGGCCGCCGTGGCCTGGAGGCCGGTGTAGTCGTCAATGTCCGCCCACTCCATGCCCGGGGGAGCCGTGAAGTCCTCCTTGGGCGTGGTGGGCAGGGCGGCCTTCATGAAGTCCACCCAGATGGGCAAGGCCACATGGGCCCCGTCGGCGCCCTGGTAGAGGGTCTTCTTCTCGTCCAGCCCCACCCACACGCCGCAGACCAGCCGGGTGGAGAACCCGAGGAACCAGGCGTCGGTGTACTTGTCCGTCGTGCCCGTCTTGCCCGCCACGGGCCACTGGAGCACGTTGCTGCCGGCCCCCGTCCCGCTGGTGGCCACGCCCTGGAGGCACTGGATGAGCTGGAAGGTGCTCTGGGGATCCACCACCTGTTCCGTGGCCTGGGCGGTGTGGTCTTCCAGCACCCGGCCGTTGCGGTCCACCACCTTCCGGATGAAGAAGGGCACGGGGGTCTGCAGGCCGTCGTTGCAGATGGTCCCGTAGGCCCGGACCATCTCCCGAAGGTTGAGGTCCGCCGAGCCCAGGGCGAGGCTCGGATAGGGCGGGAGCGGACTGGTGAGGCCGCACTTCCGGGCATAGTCAATCACGTTGAGGACGCCCACATCGTCCAGGGTGCGCACCGCGGGAACGTTGCGGGAATCCCGGACGGCCTCCCAGATGGGGATCGGCCCCCAGAAATCCTTTTCGTAGTTGCGGGGGTCGTAGGGTTTGACCCCAGGCCTGAGGGGCCGGTAATCCTTGGTCCCATCGGGGTGGGTGATGACGGCGTAGTCGGCGGCATCGAGGAAACGGGTGGGCACGTCGTCCACGATCGTGGCGGGCGTCTTCCCGGCGGTGAAGGCCGCCCCGTAGACGAAGGCCTTCATGGTGGAGCCCACCTGCCGCTGGGCCTGGAGGGCCCGGTCGTACTTCGACTGGTCGAAGTCGTAGCCGCCCACCATGGCGCGGATCTCCCCCGTTTTGGGGTCAATGGCCATGAGGGCCCCCTGGACCTGGGGCTCCTGGTCCAGCTGAAGCGTCCTGGGGGTACCGTTCTCGGCAGTCTCCACCTCGAAGAGGGGCGCCGCCCCCCGGGGCAGGATCTGCTGGACGTTCTTCCCGGCCCAGGCGAAGGCGGAGGCGGGGACCTCGAGGCGGTCCTTCCCGATGCGCACCTGCGCGCCATCACGGTCCCAGCCCAGGATGACGCCCTGGACCTCGTCACCCGCCTCGAAGTAGCGCTTCCAGCCCGGAAGCTGGGTCCCCTCGGGATCCTTCACGAACTGCACGGCGCTCTTGCGGAAGCCCCGCACCCGGTCCACGGCCCGAAGCCCCTGCTGCACGGCCTTGTCGGCGGCCTCCTGCATGTAGCTGTCAATGGTGGTGGTGACTTCCAGCCCGCCGTTCAGCACCTGGTCCCGGCCGTACTTCTCGTAGAGATACTTGCGGACCTCCTCCAGCACGTAGGGCGCGATGGACGGCTCCTGGGCATTCTCCCGGGCGAGCCTGATGGGCTTGTCCATGAGCTGGCTGGCCTCCTGGGGCGTGATGTAGCCCTCCTTGGCCATGCGCAGGAGCACGTGGTCGCGCCGGGCCTTGGCCGCAAGCCGGGCCTTGGGATCCGGGTTGTACGGGTTGTACCAGTTGGGGTTCTGGACCAGGCCCGCCAGCAGGGCACACTCCTCCGGGGCGAGCTGCGGGGCGGTCTTCCCGAAGTAGTACTCCGCCGCCGCCTCGATGCCGTAGCGCCCGCCGCCCAGGTAGACCTCGTTGGCGTACATCTCCAGGATCTGCTTCTTGGTGTAGGCCTTCTCCAGCTTGCGGGCGAGGATCATCTCCTGGATCTTCCGCTTGAGACCGCCCGAGAAGATGCGCCGCTCCCGCTTGTCGGTGACGTTCCTGACGAGCTGCATCGTGAGGGTGGAAGCGCCCTCCTTCCGACGCCCGAAGCTGATGAGGAAGGTGAAGGCGGCGCGGGCCACACCGCGGTAGTCAATGCCATGGTGGTGCCAGAAATCGGCATCCTCCGTGGCCACCAGGGCATTGATGTACGCCTTGGGGATGTCCCCGTAGGGGATGACGACCCGCCGCTCCTCGGCGAAGACGCCCAGTACGTTCCCGTTCCGGTCCAGGACCTTGGTGATGGTCTTGGGCACCCGCAGGGCGAAGAGGGTGAGGAAGCTGTCGGCATTCCTGGACAGCACCGACCACGTCACCGCGAAGGCCGCCACGCCCGCGAGCACCAGGGCCAGCCAGGCGTAGAAGATCCGCATGAGCCAACGGCGCCAGGGCCGGGATGTCGCGTGGGTCGCCTTCGAAACCATAGGCCCCAGGATAGCGGTAGAGTGGTCGTCATGCCCCAGCGATTGATCCTCGTGGCCAAGGTCAAGTCGCCCCACCTCGTGGCGACGCTGCGCACGTCCATCCCGCCCTGCCTCGACCACGGCTGGACGTGCATCGGCGAACCCGGACTGGCCGACGCCTGGGGTGCCGCGGGCCTCCCCCCGGAGCGCCTCCTGGTGGATCCCGAGCTCGGCGCAGGGGACCCCCCGGCGGACCTCTGCCTTGTCCTTGGCGGGGA
>DAIDKC010000120.1 GCA_027451045.1 Holophagaceae bacterium
TGGACCACCCCCAGGATGTTCAGGCCGACACCGGACCTGGGATCCACTGCGATGGCCTCCCGGGCCACCGCCAGGGCCTGGTCGGTTTAGCCCCCCTGCAGCAGCTCCACCGCCCTGTTGCTGTAATACAGAGCGAGGGCCCGCGTCGGCGAAAGCGGCGCGATCTGGTGCATGCTCTGTCGGATCTCAGGAAGGAAGTCGGCCACCAGCGCCTGGCCCATGGCGCCGTAGGGAATCACGGCCACGACATGCCGCTCGTTGCGGATGAGGTTCCCCACCCGGCGCCAGAGGCTGACGCGGAGGGACTCCCCAAACCGTGCATCCAGGCCAACGGAGTGGCAGGCCGCGATGTAGAAAGCGGTGAGAGTCAAGCAGTTGGCCTTACGGTCCCGCCAGGCCTCCGCAACGGTGCGGGTGTAGGAATCGTCATAAATCATCCCGAGGCCGCCCTGGTCCACCGGGGCGAAGATGGCTTTCAGGAGATGGGAAGCCTTGGCGGGCGTGCCCCATTCGGCCATGGTGGCCTGCCGGGCGAAGGCCTTGAGTTCCGGAGGCGCGGCAAACGGATCGGTCCCCGCGGCCACCCGCGTCAAACCGAGCAGCAGGACCAACAGGATCCGGCGCACGGGAGCCTCCTGTTCCAACATAGGTCTACGGGCAGACCCTTCCAGCGGTTATGAGATGCTTGGAAGTCTTCGGACGAGCGGAGGAACCATGCCGAATCCCACGGCGGTCGTATGCGCCTATTCCAGCGTGGGCACCGCGGCCCTGGAGGGGCTGCTGGAAGCCGGCGTGCGAGTCCTGGCCCTCTACACCTATCCCCAGGGGCCGGACGAGCGCTGGTTCACGCCGCCCGAAGCCACGGCCCGGGTGCGGGGCATCCCGGTCCGCATGGAGCCCGCCTTCAACGCGGAGGTCGTGTACGAGGCCATCCGGGATCTGGCGCCGGATCTCCTCTTCAGCTTCTACTTCCGCGAGATGATCCAGGCCCGGTTCCTGGAGCTGCCGCGGCTCGGGGCCTACAACCTGCACGGCAGCCTGCTTCCGAGGTACCGGGGCCGCGCCCCCATCAACTGGGTGCTGGTGAAGGGCGAGACGGCAACGGGCGTGACGCTCCATGCCATGACTCCCAAGCCGGACGACGGCGATATCGTGGCCCAGGCCCACCTGCCCATCGCCTGGGACGAGACGGCCCTGAGCCTCACCCGGCGGGCTGCGGCGGCGGGGCGGGACCTGGTCCGGGCCGCCGTTCCGGGCCTCGTGGACGGCAGCGCCCCGCGCATCCGGCAGGGCACCCTGGGCCCCTCCACCTACTTCGGCGGCCGGAAGCCGGCGGATTCCCGCCTCTCCTTCGCCATGACGGTCCAGGAGGCCTTCAACCAGATCCGGGCGGTGGCCGATCCCTGGCCAAACGCCTTCCTGGAGACGGAGCGCGGCGTCGTGAAGGTGGCCTGGGCGCTGCCCGCCGCGGCGTCCTGCCCGGCCGGCCGCTACCGCAGGCCCCCCGAGGGCCTCCTCCTGGGTTTCAGCGACGGGGCCCTGGCCCTCCGGTCCCTGCGGGCGGCCGGCGAGCGTCTCGAGCGCCCCACCGAGCAGGCGGCGGCCCTGGCCGCCCTCGGGATCGAGGAAGCCTGACCGGGATTGTCCGGCGGGCACCGGCCCGCTAGGATGCGGGAAACCCCGGAGTTCCCATGCGATCCCGTTCCCTGGCCCTCGGCGCCGGTCTGGCGCTGCTTCCCGCTCTCGTCCTCCAGGCCGGCACCCACCGGCCGCGCCGGCGGGCCATCGGGACCGTGCGAACGGCCAGGGAGGCCAGGTCCATCGCCGAGCAGGAGACCGGCGGCGTGGCCGTCAGCGCCCGCCGGATCCCCCTCAACGGCGCCTCCGGTGGCTGGGAGGTGGACCTCCACATGCCCCGGGAGGACCGCGGATGGCGATGCATCGTGGACTGCGACACCCACATGGTGTTCACCCGGACCCGCATCCCCAATCCCCCGCTCAAGGCCCGCCGCGCTCAGGGGCGCCGCTGAGCGGGGCGGACTTGACACCGCTCCCTAGAATGAAGGGCGGCCGTCGTGCCGCCAGGAGGATTGCATGGGTCTGATGGACTGGGGCAAGGCCCAATTCATTGAAATCATCGAGTGGCTGGACGATTCCAACGACACGCTGGCCTGGCGTTTCCCCGTGCGGGACCAGGAGATCAAGAACGGCGCGAAGCTCGTGGTGCGCGAAAGCCAGGAGGCCGTCTTCGTCAACGAGGGCCAGCTGGCCGACGTCTTCAAGCCCGGCACCCACACGCTGACCACCCAGAACCTGCCGGTCCTGGCGGATCTCAAGGGCTGGAAGTACGGCTTCGAGAGCCCCTTCAAGGCCGAGACCTACTTCACCTCCACCAAGCTCTACAACGACCTGAAGTGGGGCACCTCGAACCCGATCATGCTGCGCGACGCCGACTTCGGCATGCTCCGCATCCGGGCGTTCGGCATCTACTCCATCCGGGTCGTGGACAGCGGCACGTTCCTCAAGCAGCTGGTGGGCACCAACGGTGTCTACACGGTCGAGGACATCTCCGAGCAGCTGCGCAAGACCATCATGAGCCGCTTCACCGACGTCCTCGGCGAGGCGCGGATCCCCGCCCTGGACCTCGCCGCGAAGTACGACGAGCTGTCGGACCACACGCGCCAGAAGCTCCTGGACGAGTTCAAGACCATGGGCCTCGAGCTGTCCAAGTTCTTCGTGGAGAACATCAGCCTGCCCGAAGAGGTCGAGGCCATGATGGACAAGCGCACCGGGGTGGGCATGATGGCCCCGGTCATGGGCGCCTACACCCAGATGCAGGTCGCCGACAGCATCCCCCTCGCCGCCCAGAACTCCGGCGGCATCGCGGGCATGGGGATGGGCATGGGCGTGGGCTTCGGCATGGGCAACATGATGGGCCAGCAGATGGCCGGAGCCCAGCAGCAGATGGCCCAGCAGCCCTTCCCCGCCGGAGCGGCCGCGGCCCCGGCCGCCCCCGCCAAGTCCCTCAAGGACGAGCTGACGGAGCTGAAGGAGCTCTTCGACGGCCAGCTCATCACCCAGGCGGAGTACGACACCCAGCGTGCGGCGATCCTGAAGAAGCACGGCATGGGCGCCTGACCGCTCCGCGGACCCGGAATGGGGCGGCTCCGGCCGCCCCTTTTCATGGATCCGGAGCCTCGTGGCAGGCGTCCGGCGGTTCCGTGTCGTGCCGGTGGTTGAAGCAGTGGGAATGGCGACGGGCCATGGCCTCCGTCTCGAAGTGGAGCGTCAGGTGGCGGACGCCGAACTGGTCGCCCATCAGGCGCTCGATGGCCTCCTGGAGCGGCTCGGTCTCCTCGAGCCCCCGGGCCGCCACCACCACGTGCGCGGTGCAGACGGTGAGGTGGCTGCACACCCGCCAGGATCGAAGATCCTCGATCCCCAGCACGCCGGGCAGCGCCACCAGCTCCGCCCGGGCGCGCTCCTGGTCGAAGGCCGCCCGGTGCATGAGGATGCCCGCCGCCTCCCCCAGCAGCTTCCCGGCGTTCCAGAGGATCAGGGCTGCGATGGCTGCGGCCAGCAGGGGATCCACCCAGCGCCAGCCGGTGAACCGGATCACCCCGATGCCCACCATCACCGCCACGTTGGCCAGGCTGTCGCCCATGGCGTGCAGGTAGGCGGCCCGAAGGTTCAGGTCCTGCGCCCGGCGAGCCCCCTTCGGCGGGAGGAGGATCCAGGCCGCCAGGAGGTTGAGGCCCAGGCCGGCCGCCGAGAAGGCGACGGCCCATCCCAGGTGGATGGGATGGGGATGCCGGAGGCGGTCGAGGGCCTCCACGATCACGGCTCCCGCGAGGACCAGCAGGAGGAACACGCCGAGCAGGGTGTTGAAGATCTCCAGCCGGTGCCACCCGTAGGACCAGCGGTCGTCCGGTTCCCTGCGGTTGGCCAGCCGGAGGCTGCCCATGGCCAGCAGGTTCACCACGGCATCGTTGAGGTTCTCCAGGCTGTCCGAGACCAGGCCCAGGGAACCGGTCCCCAGCCCGCCCAGGCCCTGCAGCAGGAAGTTGGCCGCGAAGACCAGAGAGCTGAGTGCCAGCCTCCCGGGCGGGGTGGGGCCATGACGGTGGTGGTGCATCAGGCGCCCGTGTACCGCGGCTTCCGCTTGTCCCGGAAGGCCGCGAGGCCTTCCAGGCGATCCTGGGTGGGGATGACCTGGGCATAGCAGGCCTGCTCGAAGGCCAGGCCCGAATCCCGGTCCAGTTCAGCCCCGCGGTTCACGGCGAGCTTGGCCATGCGCAAGGCCACGGGCCCGTTGGGCAGGATCTCCCGCGCCAGGGTCAGGGCCGCCTCGAGGGCCTGCCCGGCGGGGACCAGCCGGTCCACGAGGCCCAGGTGCTCGGCCTCGGCCGCACCGATGCGCCGGGCGGTGAAGATGAGTTCCTTGGCCCGGGATCGTCCGATGAGCCGCGGCAGCCGCTGGGTCCCGCCAGCCCCGGGGATGATGGCCAGGCTGGTCTCCACCAGACCCATCCGCGCGTCGGCGCCCGCCACGCGAAGGTCCGCCGCCAGGGCCAGCTCCAGGCCGCCGCCGAAGGCCGCACCCTCCATCGCGGCGATGACGGGCATGGGCAGGTCTTCCAGATCAGTGAAGCCCGCCCGGAGCCCGTGGACGAAGGCCGCCACCTCGGGCTGGCTCATGGCGGCCCGCTCCTTCAGGTCCGCTCCTGCGCAGAAGACGCCGGGCACGAGGCTGTGGAGGACCACCACCCGGACGGAGGGATCGAAGCGGAGCTCGGCCATCGCCGTGCGGAATTCCTCCATGAGCTGGCGCCCCAGGGCGTTCTTCGCTTCGGGCCGGTCGAGGCCCAGGAGGACGATGCCCCGATCGTCGCCGGTCAGTCGTTCGAAACGGATCTCCATGGCCGACTCCGCACACTCATCCCAGCTCGACGATGGGATCCCCTTCGTTCAGGAACGGGTCGGCGGCCACGAAGATCTTCTTAACCGTCCCCTCCTCGGGGCTGCCCACGGGAATCTGCATCTTCTCGGCATCCCCTCCGGGGATGCGCGAGGCTCCCATCCCTTTCGTTCCGTGCATGCGCCACCTCATCCCAGCTCGACGATGGGATCCCCTTCGTTCAGGAACTGGTCGGCGGCCACGAAGACCTTCTTGACCGTTCCCTCCTCGGGGCTGCCCACGGGAATCTGCATCTTCATGCTCTCGAGGATGACCAGGTCCTGGTCCTCGCTGACGGAATCCCCTTCCGCCACGCACAGTTCCAGCACCTTGCCCGCCATCTCGGCTCGAACCACGGCCATCGTCCACCTCGTCGGATCAGATGGCTAGTCTACCCAGAGGGCGCCTACTCGTCCTTGTCCGAGTCCCCGATCACCACCAGGTCGTCGTCCTCGTAGGCGAAGTCGCCCTCCTCGATGAGGATCTCCCGGATCTTGCCGCCCTCGGGAGCGTTGATGTAGAACGAGGAGCGGGAGGCGTCCGTCCCCTCCAGGATCATGAGGGGCTCGTCCTCTTCCACTTCCTGGCCGGGGCGGACGAGGACGTCCACCACGTAGCCCGGCCATTCCGCCCGCACGATCATGCAGCCTCCTCGCGATCCACGATCTGGCGGGGAGAGTATGCCGCACGCAGGCCGTGCGCAAGTCCCGACCGTGCTTCTTTCGGTCACATCTGCCCTCTGGGATACTGGGGGGCTCGGAGGATCGCATGGCCGTCGCCTGTGGCATCGTGGGGCTTCCCAACGTGGGGAAGTCCACCCTTTTCAATGCGCTCACCCGCGCCGGCGCGGCGTCTGCCAACTATCCCTTCTGCACCATCGAGCCCAACACCGGCGTGGTGGACGTGCCGGACGACCGCCTGCAGGCCCTGGCGGCTCTCGTGAATCCCCAGCGCGTGATGCCCGCGGCCCAGGAGTTCGTGGACATCGCCGGTCTCGTGCGCGGGGCCAGCAAGGGGGAGGGCCTCGGGAACGCCTTCCTGGGCCACATCCGGGAGACCGACGCCATCGTCCAGGTGGTGCGCTGCTTCGAGGACGGCAACGTCACCCACGTCGAGGGTGGTGTGGATCCCGAGCGCGACCTCGGGATCATCGAGACGGAACTGGTGCTGAAGGACCTCGAGGCCGTGGAGAAGGGCCTGGAGCGGCACCGGAAGGCGGCGAAGACCGGCAACAAGGAGTCCCAGGCCCTCACGGCCGTGCTGGAGAAGGTCTATGCGTTCCTGGACCAGGGGCGGTGGGCCAGCACCGCGGGCCTGTCCGCCGAGGAGCGCCTGCTGGTCAAGTCCTACGGCCTGATCACCCTCAAGCCCTCCCTCTTCGTCGGCAACATCGGGGAGGGGGACATCCGGAACCCCCAGGCCAACCCGCACTACCGGAAGCTCCAGGACCTGGCCGCCGCCCGCCATGCCCCCTGCCTCCCCATCTGCTCCAAGCTCGAGGCCGAGATCCAGGATCTCCCCGCCGAGGACCGGCCGATGTTCCTCGAGGAGGCCGGCCTGGCCGAGCCGGGGCTGAACATCCTCATCCGGGCCGGTTTCGACCTGCTGGGCCTCCACACCTATTTCACCGCGGGCCCCAAGGAGGTGCGGGCCTGGACGATCCACAAGGGCGACACGGCCCCCCAGGCCGCCGGGGTCATACACACCGACTTCGAGAAGGGGTTCATCCGGGCCCAGGTCATCGCCTACGAAGACTTCATCCAGTACCGGGGCGAGCAGGGCGCCAAGGATGCGGGCCGCATGCGTACGGAGGGGAAGGACTACGTCGTGCAGGACGGCGACGTCATGCATTTCCTGTTCAATGTCTGACCCGGCAAGCCGGGAACTCATTCCGCCCCCTCCGGAATCCGATGGGATGAGAACCTAGGGGGGCCATGAGCCAGGGCAGGACATACCGCGGAGGCGTCACGGGCACGCCGCTGGAGGATGCCGAGCAGATCCGGCACCTTCTGACGGCGTTGCAAGCTGACGCGACGGAATTCCCCATCAAGGTCGAGGGCACCCACACCCTGCCCTACACTGCCCGGATCGAGCACCTGGAACCGGGCGCCATGGACCTGAAGCTCATCCGCCCGCTGCCCCACGAACTCGCGTCAGGCGCCCCGTTCGAGATGCTGTTTGCCACGGACGACCAGCGCTACCGGGGCCTCATGGAGTTCCGGGGGCGCCAGGGCTACCTGCTCTACCGGTTCACAGTCCCCGCCCAGCTCGTCCCCTGCGACCAGCGGCGGCACAAGCGGTACCCCTTCCGCCCCCGCGAGAAGGCCTACGTCCTCGCCCAGGATGGCGTCCTGCCGGGTCACGGGCTCTCGGGCCCCCTGGTGAACCTCTCCCTCGGCGGCCTCGCCTTCCGGGTGGATCGCCTGCTCCGGCTGGACGACCACATGCCCCTCAAGCCGGTCCTGACCTTCTTCGAGAAGGGGAAGGTCCTGCCCATGATCAAGATCCGGGACCTCCCGAAGCTTCCCTTGTTCGAGATCCGCGGCAAAGTGGCCAACGCCAATGAGCGGGGTGGCGAGATCATCGTCGGTGTCCAGTTCGGGGAACTGGCCCCGGCTGAACTGGCACAGCTCCAGGAGGTCCTGGAGGCCCGGGAACGCATGCTGCATGCCCCGGCTTCCATCCTGCCGTCCGGAATCCGCGAGCCCCGCCATGGGCCAGACGCGCCAGGCTCACCCCGCGTCCAGCCTGCGGGCCGGGAGAACCCCGAGGCCCTGCTTCTACTGGAGCGCCGCGCCACCAGCATCCTCATGGCCATGCCGCCGGGGCCCGGCCGGGACCAGGTCTGCGAGGCCCTGGCCCGGGCGGGATACCTCCGCCTGGAGGCTGTGGACTCCCTGCCCCAGGCCCTGGCCCTCCTCCGGGCGGACCGGAGCGCCTCCAGCCGCCTCCTCATGGCTCTGGCCGAGCGCCTCCAGCCCGAGGAACTCGCCGACCTCCAGGCCCTCCAGCGGGACCTCGGCGAACTCCATGAACTGCCCGTGGCGCTGATGACCGCCAGCGCCCTTCCGGCCGCTCCGGAACCAAGCGAGGACCTCTACCTGCGCCACCTGCCCCTGCCCTCCCCCGAGGCAGGCACCTGGCTGGGCATCCTCGACGAAGTGGCCGGCCTCGGGTGAGCCTCAGCGTCCGCTGAGGGGCGCGACCTTGACCAGGCTGCCGCCCGCATCCAGGCGGAGCAGGTCGTCGTCAATCCGGTTCGCCCCGCGGAGTACGGGGTCGGAGGCGTCCTTGGCCAGCAGGATCCCGCCCCGGGCGTTGCGGTGGACCACGCACTCCTCCAGTGTGGCCTGGGAATCCTCCAGGAGCAGGATCCCCGTATCGCGGCCCTCCTTGAGGGTGCAGCGGACCAGCAGCAGGCTGCCTCCGGGCTCCACCTGGACGCCGACCCCGGCATTGCCGGAGATCTCGCATCCGTCGAGCACGGCCTGCCCCCCTTCGGCGCAGTCCACGCCCAGGGAGCGGCCTTCGGAAAAGGTGCAGCCCCGGGCCTGGAGGGTCGCGCCGTGGTGGATCAGCAGGCCTGCCCCGCCGTTGGCCTGGACGGTGCAGCCATCCAGCGTGGCCAGGCCCCGGTCCATGATGGAGATCCCGAAACCCGGGTTCTCGCGGACCCGGCACTGCCGCAGCAGCACGTTTGCACCGGCCAGCACGTGCGCGCCGCTGCAGGCATGCCCTGTCAGGTCGCAGTCCTCCAGCAGCGCCTGGCTGCGCTCCAGGGCCAGGATCCCGGCGAACCGGCTTGCCTCCAACCGGCAGCGGGAGAGCTGGACGCGGCCGTCCGGCTCCACTTCCACGGCGCCAGCCTCGGCTCCCCGCACGGTGCAGCCATCCAGCGTCGCTTGGCCCCGTTCCTGGACCCGGACGCCGACGCCGGGACCCTGCTCGAGGATGGTCCCCCGCAGCAGGGCCTGCCCGCCCGGCAGCACCAGGAGGCCCGCGGTGGAGGCGCCCGAAACGCTGCCGCCCTCCATCCGGACCTGGGCCTCCTCCCCCACGCGGAGCCCGAGGGGACCTCGCGCCTCGAGGCGGCAGTCCTGGAACTGGACGGACGCCCCGCTCCCCAGGTCCGCACAGCCCTGCGGCCCCTGGAGGACGCAGGCCTCCACCAGGGCGCCGCCGCCGGCGCTCAGGAGGGCGGGGCCCTTGGAGGTGCCCCGGAGCGTAAAGCCCTTCAGGACCACCCCCGGCACCTGGATCGTCACCGCCGGTCCGGAGGTCCCCTCCAGGACGACCGCTCCGGCATCCCCCTCCGCCCGGATGGTCACATCCTTGTCCACGACCACGGACTCCCGGTAGTGGCCGGGCAGGAGCAGGATCTGGGAACCGGAGCGGGCATTCCGGAGGGCCACCCGCAGGCTCAGGCAATGGCCGGTACCGCCCTTCCCCACCCGGATGGGCTGGGTCCACCCTTCCGGCTTCACCACGGCGGAGGGGGGCGGCGGGGGTGCGGACGGGACCGTCTCGCGGGAATCGGGAATGGCAGCCACGGCCTGCCGGATGGCCGCCGCCAGCGCCTCCCCGTCCGCATAGCGGGCCGAGGGGTTCTTGGCCAGGGCCCGGTCGAGCACGGGCAGCAGGCGGCCCGGAACGTCGTCGAGGTCCCGGGGCCTCAGGGGCTCCGCGGGATGGAGCAGGATCCGGTTCAGGACCGCCGTGGCCGTGTCCCCCTGGAAGGGCTTGCGGCCGCCGGTGAGCACCTCGTAGAGCATCACCCCCACGGCGAAGAGATCCGAGCTGGCGCTGGCCCGGCCCGTGTCGAGGTACTCCGGGGCCATGTAGTTCACGGTGCCCATCCAGGTCCCGGACTGCGTGAGGGAGGACTGCCCCATCTGGGCCACGCCGAAGTCCATGAGCTTGGCGTGGAGTCGCCCTCCATGGCGGGTCACGAGGACATTGGAGGGCTTGATGTCCCGATGGACCACCCCCCGGGCGTGCGCATAGGCGAGTCCCTCGCAGACCTGGGCCAGCAGCTCCAGGAGATCAGCCTTGCCGGCGCCCCCGCGGCGAATGAGCGCGTCGAGGTCCTCGCCCTCCACGTACTCCATCACCAGGTAGTGGATGCCCTCCTCCTCGCCGAAGTCGTACACCGTCACCACATGGGGGTGGTTCAGGGCCGCGGCGGCCTGCGCCTCGCGCTCGAACCGCGCCTGGGCCTCGTCGCCGAAGGCCGTGCCGGAGTGGATCACCTTGAGGGCCACCTCCCGGCCGAGACGGAGATCCCGCGCCAGGTAGACCTCCCCCATCGCCCCCTTTCCGAGGGGCCGGAGGATCTTGAACTTCCCAAGCTGGTCCAGCATGGAGAACCCATCGGCAGGCGAGCCGGAAGGGTTCAGTCTAGCGGGCCTCGACGGGCATGCGGCGCAGGCGCTCGATCCGGGCGGCCATGGGCGGATGGGTGGAGAACAGGCTCATGAGCCCGCCGCCGCTCAGTGGATTGACGATCATCATGTGCGCCGTGGCGGGCTGGGCCACCTCCATCGGCGCCTGCTGGTTGTAGCTGTGCAGCCGCTCGAGGGCCGAGGCCAGCATGTCGGGCCGGCCCGTGAGATGGGCGCTGTAGTCGTCGGCCATGTACTCCCGGGAGCGGCTGATGGCCATCTGGAGCAGGAAGGCCGCCAGGGGGCCCAGGATCATGATGGCGATGCCGGCCAGGGGATTGGAGCGCCCGTCCCGGTCCCGGGGGCTGAACCACAGCGCCATCCGGGAGAGGAACATGATGGCCTGGGCCAGCACGGCGGCCAGGCTGCCGATGAGGATGTCCCGGTGCTTGACGTGGCCGAGCTCATGGCCGATCACCGCCTCCAGCTCGGGGCGGCTGAGGATCCGCATGATCCCCTCCGTGACGGCGACCACGGCGTGCTCCGGGTCCCGCCCGGTGGCGAACGCGTTGGGCGTGCCTTCCGGGATGATCGCGATGCGGGGGGTGGGGAGCCCGGCCCGCTGGGCCAGGTTGGCGACGATGGCGTAGAGCTCCGGTGCCTCGGCCGGGGTCACGATCCGGGCCCCGTAGCTGGCCAGGACGATCTTGTCCGAGAAGAAGTAGCTGATCCCGTTCATCAGCAGGCCGATCACCAGCGCCAGGATCATCCCGGACTGGCCGCCGTACATCCCGCCGATCCACACCAGCAGACCCGTCAGGGCCACGATGAGGATCATGGTCTTCATCTGGTTCATCGAGCAACCTCCACCCTCAGGATACGTCCCAGGGCAATCGGGTTTCAGCCTTCCCGCCGGACCACCACGAGGGTGACGTCGTCCCTGAAGCGCCCTTCATCCAGGTGGCGGAAGGCTTCCACCAGGAGCGCCTCCAGGAGGTCGTCCGCCGGGGCCCCGGCGTGGGCCAGGACGACGCCGGCCAGGGCGGCATCCCCCAGTTCCTCCCCGGCAGGATTCTCGGCCTCCACGAGGCCGTCCGTGAAGGCCACCAGGACGTCCCCGGGATCCATCCGGGCCTGGCCCTCGCCGAAGGTCGCGCCGGGAAGGAGCCCCACCATCGGCCCCGTGGGCGCCAGCCGGACCACTTCGCCCCCGGCCCGGACCAGCAGAGGGGGGTTGTGGCCCCCGTTGACGTAGCGGAGGTCGCCGTTCGCGGGGTTGAGGCTGGCGGCGAACAGGGTGGTGTACCGGTTCCCATCCCGCACCTCGTCCATGCGCCGGTTCAGGCGTTCCGCCAGGCGCCCCCAGTGCTGGACCCGCTGGTTTGCCAGGGCCCGGAGGAACGCGGAGAGCTGGACCATCATCATGGAGGCGGGCAGCCCCTTCCCCGAGATGTCGCCCACGGCGAGGTGGAGCCGGTCGCCCAGGTGCTCGTCCCGGGCCATCCAGAGGTCGTAGAGATCCCCCCCCACCGCCTGGTAGGGGAGGTTGGCCGCCGCGCAGTCCCATCCGGAGGGATTCGGCAGCCGCTTGGGCAGCACCTGGCGCTGGATGTTCCGCGCCAGTTCCAGGTCCTTCTCCAGGCGCTCGGCCTGGAGCCTGGATTCCCGCATCTCCAGCGCGGAGAGCTGGGTGGAGGTGAGGTTCAGCAGGGTGCGGAGGAAGACGAGATCCTCCTCGGAGAGCTGCCCCACGGCGGGATC
>DAIDKC010000121.1 GCA_027451045.1 Holophagaceae bacterium
CTTGTGCCCCTTGATGCGGGGCCATCCCCGCTGCGCCGCCCAGCGACCATTGCCGTCCATGATGATGGCGACATGGGTCGGGAGGGTCATCGTGGGCCTGGGGAGGGGGTCAGAAGTCGCGATCCGCGTGGCCGGCCTCGCGCATCCCCGCAGGGGATGCCGAGATGATGATGGCGACAGGGGTCGGGAGGGTCATCGTGGGCCCGGGGAGGGGATCGCGAAGGGGGCCCGCGAGGACGGGTCCGGAAGGAAAGGCCCCATCCTAGCACGCAGGCCGACGGGGGGGCGGGGATGGGACAGCCCCGTGCTAGGCTTGTTCCACTTCCTTCTGGCGACTGCCCATGGTCCAGTTCAACACCCGAGCCAACGAGATCCTGTTGAAGCTGGTCTACTACGGCCCGGGCCTCTCGGGGAAGACCACCAACCTCCAGGCCCTCCATGCCATGTGCGCCGAGGCCCAGCGGGGGGAGATGTTCTCCGTCAACACCCAGGAGGACCGCACCCTCTTCTTCGACCTGCTGCCCATCAACCTGGGCTACATCTACGGCAACGCCATCCACCTGCAGATCTACACGGTGCCGGGCCAGGTGCAGTACGACGCCAGCCGCCGCGTGGTGCTGGGGGGCGCCGACGGCGTGGTGTTCGTGGCCGATTCCAGCGAAGCCAAGATGCAGGAGAACGTGGATTCGCTCTCGAACCTCTACCACAACCTCAACGCGAACCGCCTGAACATCAAGCAGATCCCCTTCGTCATCCAGTACAACAAGCGCGACCTCGCGGACGCCATGGCGGTGGGGGTGATGAACCGCCGCCTGAACTTCCGCAACGTGCCCTACTTCGAATCCGTGGCCAACCGCGGCACGGGGGTGCTCGAGACCTTCCTGGCCATCACCCGCGAGACGGTGGGCTACACCTTCAAGAAGTACCACCTGGACAAGAAGATCAAGGACTTCGATGAGATGCTCAACCTCATCGAGACCAACGTCCGCAGCAGCATGCGGGAGATGCCGCCCCTGCCGGAGGCCGCGGCGCCCCCCGCCGATTCCACCGTGCTGCGCCACAGCAACGTCAGCGTGTCGGACCTGGCCCCCGGGAAGGCCGCGGATGCCCAGGAACTGCTCGAGGATGCCCTCAAGTCCAACATGGAGACCGCCCGGCTCTACTCCGAGCTGAAGCAGGTGAAGGAGGCCCTGGAGAAGAAGAACGAGGAGCTGGGCCAGCTCTACAGCCAGCTGGAGCGTGCGAACCAGGACAACCTCAAGACCCGCCGCTACCTGGAGAGCCTGGTCCAGAACATGGAGGAGGCCGTCATCTCCTTCACTGCCGACGGCAAGATCCTCACCTGGAACGCGGCCGCCGAGCGCATCTTCGGGTACACCCGGCCCGAGATCGTCGGGCGGAACATGGCCCAGCTCACCCCGGACAGCCTCTTCCAGGAGTTCGAGCAGGTGCTCCAGCAGGTGGCCAAGGGCCAGGCCGTCCGGGACATGGAGACCACCCGCCTGCGGAAGGGGGCCATCGCCTTCCCCGCGAGCATCACCTATGCGCCGGTCCGGGCCAGCGACGAGCGGATCATGGCCTTCTCCGCCATGGTGCGGGACCTGGGGGAGAAGAAGGCCCTGGAGACCCAGCTGGTGAACTCCCAGCGCTACGAGGCCCTCGGCCGCCTCGTGCCGGGCCTCTACCTCGAGGTCGCCAACCGCCTGACCCCGGTGGTGCTGGAATCCCGCCTCATTGCCGAATCCCTCCTCGACCCCCACCAGGCCGAGCAGGCCGGGCGCCTCGTCCAGGCCGTGGAGGGCCTCCAGGCCCTCCTCCGCCCGCTCCAGACCGTGCTCCAGCCGCCCCTGCCCCAGCGGAGCCCGGTCCAGCTGAACCAGGTGATGGAGGAGGTCCTG
>DAIDKC010000122.1 GCA_027451045.1 Holophagaceae bacterium
CGACGAGTTCATGTTGGGGTACGAGCAGGCCGTGAAGCACGGCCTCGTCTTCAGCATCCAGGGCAAGTACCGGCAGCTCCACAGCCCCATCGAGGACAGCACGATCACGGCCAACGGTAGCTCGGGCCCAGACATGGTGTACGTCCCCGGCGGGGGCTTCTACATTCCGGGCGCCATCCTCTGGAACCCGGGTCCCGGCCCCGTGAGCTGGACGGCCCGGCAGGGGGATCAGAATGCAAGCGGACAGAACATTTCCGGCCAGACCGTGACGGCCACCAACACCTTGTTCCCCAAGGCCTACAACAAGTACATCTCCTGGGATCTGGGTCTCAAGCAGAAGCTGGACCGCACCTACTGGAGCGCGGACTATACCTGGAGCCACTTCTACGGGAACTACGAAGGCGTCATCGCCCCCAATTTCGGTGGAGGTGGTCAGCCGGATGGGAATATTACCGCAGGATTTGACTACTATCCCTATGTCGGCACGGGCAATCTGAACGAGGACCGGCGCCATTCGTTCAAGTTCAACGGGACGCAGAGCTTTGCCGTTCGCGGCGACATGGACCTCCAGATGGGCCTCACCTGGGACTGGGAGAGCGGCATCCCCCTCACCAAGTTCGCCAACCAGAACGACATTGGTGGTTACGGAAACGCCACCCCCTGGAATGGCGTTCTGGGCGACCAGGGCCACACGCCAGATAACAGCGAAGTGGACCTCCACTCGGATCTCGTCTGGCGGATAGGCTCTGGCAAGCTCACGCCCAGCGTGGACATCTTCAATCTCTTCAATCGCCGCACACCGACCTCCCAGTGGGAATACGCCACCCTCCAGGTCACCGGAAATCCGGATGTGCGGTACGGCTTACCCGATGCCTGGCAGGAAGGTCGGCGGTACCAATTCAGCCTGAAGTACACGTTCTAGTCTTTTCGACTGCCTCCGGGGGCCGACCTTCGGGCCGGCCCCTTTTCCATGCCCGGTCGGCCTCCCTGCCTGGTCGTGAATGCCAGGACTTTGGCATCCCTTTGGCGGTGTCCTCCCATCCCCAGCGCCCGCTGGGCGGGAGGTGCCCAATGGATCCCGGATACTATGTGGCCGCCGGCAGCCTGCAGGCCCGGTCCTACGAGCTGGATGTGGTGGCCAACAACCTTGCCAACGCCGCCACCGTGGGCTACAAGCCGGACATGCCCTTCTTCGCCGTCTTCGACAAGGCGGCTGGCAGCGGACGGGGCCTGCCCCTCACGCCCTACGTCAACGATGGGGTGGTGTTCGGCGAGACCGGCGTGGATTTCAAGCAGGGCAGCCTCCGAGCCACGGGCCGGCCCCTGGACGTGGCCATCGAGGGCAACGCCTTCTTCACCGTCCAGACCCCCCAGGGACCGCGGATCACCCGGGACGGGCGCTTCCAGGTGGGCGCGAGCGGCCAGCTCGAGGCGGAGGACGGCTCCCCGGTGCTAGGCAAAAACGGCCAACCTATCCTGCTGGACTCCAAGCTGGGCAGCGTCACCATCACCTCCGACGGCACCGTGCAGCAGGGCGGCAAGGTGGTGGGCCAGCTCGACCTCACCGCCTACGCCAAGCCGGGCAGCCTCAAGCGGGTGGGGGACCTCCGCTACGACCCCACGGGCCAGGCCACGGCTCCAGTGAAGGCCACGGTGGCCCAGGGACACCTGGAGCAGAGCGCCGTGGACCCCGCCTCGGCCATGGTCGAGATGATCCGGCTGAACCGCCTGTTCGACATGAGCGAGAAGGTGGCCTCCACCTTCGCCAACGACCTGGATGCAAGTTCCATCAACGACATCGCCAAGAGCTAGCAGGGACGCGCCCCTTCCCCAGGAGGACTCACCATGATGAACGCACTATGGTCCGCCGCGGCCGGGATGGCCGTCCAGCAGGACAACATGGACACCATCTCCAACAACCTGGCCAACGTGAACACCACCGCCTTCAAGCGGGGCCGTGCCGAGTTCCAGGACCTTCTCTACCAGACCATCAACCTGGCTGGCACCAATTCCAGCACCAACACCACCCTGCCCGCGGGCATCCAGCTGGGTCACGGCGCCAAGCTCCAGAGCGTGGTGACGGACTACAGCGTCGGCAACCTCCAGCAGACCGGCGGGCGCTTCGATCTGGCCATCGAGGGCGACGGCTTCTTCGCCGTGACGATGCCCGACGGGACCCTGGCCTACACCCGGGACGGGAGCTTCAGCACGGACCAGAACGGGAACCTCGTGAATGCCGAGGGCTACACCGTGAGCCCCCAGATCACCATCCCCCAGGACGCCCTGAGCGTCACCGTGGGCTCGGACGGAACGGTTTCCGTCACCGAGCCCGGCCAGACCCAGCCCCAGCAGGTGGGCCAGATCACCCTCTCCCACTTCATGAACAACGCCGGCCTGAACCAGATCGGCCAGAACCTCGTCCAGCCCACCCTGGCCAGCGGCGATGCCATCACGGGCAATCCGGGCACGGACGGCATGGGCACCATCAACCAGGGCTTCCTGGAGGCCTCGAACGTGGATGTGGCCTCGGAGATGGTGAACATGATCATCGGCCAGCGGGCCTACGAGGCCAATTCCAAGACCATCGAGACCGTCAACGCGATGCTCAGCCTCCTCAACCAGCTCAAGCAGCAGTGATCCCATGCGCGCCCTCGCCCCCCTCCTCGCGACGGCGCTGGCCTGGGGCCAGACGCCTCCTCCCTCGCCCGCGCCTGCCAGCGATCCCTCCGTGGCGGCTCTCCAGGCGTGCGCCCTGGCCTTCGCGAAGAAGACTGCGGCCTCCCTGGGCGGCACCTACCGCTTCAAGGTGGACCAGCCTCCGCGCCTTCCGATCCTGCCGCCGGGCCGCCTCACCTTCGAGGGTGCCTACCTGAGCAAGCAGGATCCCGTGGGCCCGTTCTTCGTGGTCGTCAGCGTGAAGCGCAACGGGGCCCGCGCCGCCCTGGCCCGGGTGGACATGGAGGGCAGCTGGGTGGGCCAGCTCCTGCGCGCCAGGCAGGATCTCCCCCGGAAGACCAACCTGAGCATGGCGGTCCTGGAAGCGGCCCCCTTCGAGGGCGTACCGCCAGCGGGGGCCCTCACCACCCTGCCCCCCAGCCAGCGCCTGCGCATGCCCCTGGCCGAGGGGCACATCCTCACCCGTGCCGACCTCGAACCCATCCCTCTCGTGCGGCCGGGGGAGCGGGTGCGCCTCACGGCCTCCTCGGGCCCCCTGACCATCGCCCTGGACACGACCGCCCGCAGCCGGGGCGGCCTGGGGGACAAGGTGCGCCTCGAATCCCCC
>DAIDKC010000123.1 GCA_027451045.1 Holophagaceae bacterium
GCCGATGGAGGCCAGGTCGCCGTCGCCCTGGTAGCTCACGACGATGCTCTCGGGGTTGGCGAACTTGTGGCCCAGGGCCACTGCGGGAGCCCGGCCATGGGCGGCCTGGGTGTTGCCCACATCGAAGTAGTAGTAGAGGAATACCGAGCAGCCCACGGGACTGACGGCCACGGTGCGGTCCTGGATGCCCAGCTCGTCAATGGCATCGGCCAGGAACTTGTGGGCCAGGCCATGCCCGCAGCCGGGGCAGTAGTGGGTGGCGTGGCCTTTGAGGCCCTCGCCGTGGGAGTGGCGCTCGAACCTGTCGTAGAAGACGCTGGCCTTGCTCATGCGCGGACCTCCTTCCGGCCCAGCACCTGGGCGGTGATCTCGTCCTGCTGGGGCAGGATGCCGCCCATGCGGCGGACGGATTCGATGGCGGGGATCTCGCGGACGCCCGCCTTGCTGAGGGCCAGGCGGATCTCGTCCTCAAGCTGGCCTGCGCTGGCCTCGACGACCACCAGGCGCTGGGTGCCCCGCATGGCTTCCACCAGCTGCTCCACGGGGAAGGGCCAGAGGGTGATGGGGCGGAACAGGCCCGCCTTGATGCCCTGGTGCCGCAGCTCCTGCACGGCGCCCTTGGCGGCGCGGGCGGGGGTGTTGCACGCGACGAGCACCACCTCGGCGTCCTCGCAGAGGAAGCTTTCGGCCCGCTTCTCCACCTGCATGGCTGCGTACTTGCGGTTCAGGTGCTCGTTGTGGGCTTCGAGGTCGCTCTCGGTGAGGAAGATGGAGGTGATGACGTTCCGCCGGTGCATGCGGTCGCCGTAGACCGCCCACTTGGGGATGCCCGGCTTCTGGAGGGTGCGGGGCAGCTGCACCTTGCCGGTCATCTGGCCCAGGTAGCCGTCGCCCAGGATGATGATCGGGTTGCGGTACTTGAAGCTCAGCTCGAACGCCAGGATGGTGAGGTCCAGCATCTCCTGGGGCGTGGAGGGGGCGAGGGTGATGGCCTGGGTGTTGCCGTGGCCGAGGCCGTGGCAGGCGAGCTTGATGTCCGACTGCTCGGGGGCGATGTTGCCCAGGCCCGGGCCGCCGCGCATGACATCCACGAAGACGCCCGGCAGCTCCGCGCCGATCATGTAGGAGACCCCCTCGAGCATCAGGCTGAAGCCCGGCGAGGAGGTGAAGGTCATGCAGGGCAGGCCCGCTCCCGCGGTGCCGTACATCATGTTCACGGTGGCCACTTCGCTGACGGCCTGGATGAAGGTCCCATCGAGCTTGGGGAGGAACTTGGCCATCAGCTCCGCGCCCTCGGTGGAGGGGGTGATCGGGTAGCCGTAGACGTGGCGGCAGCCCGCGAGCAGGGCCCCCAGGGCCGAGGCGTAGGTGCCCTTGATGACCAGCGGCTCGGTGCTCGGCAGGGAAAGGATCTCCGAAGACACCTCCACGGGCTCGGGGGCGTCGCTGGGCCTGACGCCGAAGAGCTTGGCCGGATCCTCGAGCTCGAAGTCCTGGATCTCGCCTTCGTGGGCGGGGCGCAGTCCGTAGGGCTCGGGGCAGGCGTCCATGCACAGGCCGCAGGCGTTGCAGTTGGTCAGATCCAGCTCCACCGGGACGAGGCCGGTCGCCGGATTGATCTGATCACTCAAGGTGATGCAGTCCTTCGCGCAGGCATCGAGGCAGCGGCCACAGCCCTTGCAGTATTCCGGAAGCAGGAATGGTTTCGGTCGTTCTTTGAGGGCCATGGGGGCTCCTTGGGGACGCGGTCCTACCTCGGGGCAGTCTCATTCCCGTCCCGTGTGGCAGGGGTCACAAGCCCGAATTGGCGCAGACCTCCACCGACCAATCCGCTCCCTTCCAGCCTCCGGCCCACCCGTCTGTGAGGACAGGCACCCGGCTACCGGTCGCCCCAGTGGAGCTTCTGCTGCAGGAGGCCGAAGAAATCCAGGTCGCTCCGCTGCAGCAGCGTGATGACGGTCCGGGCCCGGGTGAGGCGCACCCGGTCACCGGGCAGCACCCGGTGGCCGACCTGCCCGTCCAGCGTGAGGTGGGCGTCCTCCCCGTCGTCCAGGGTGATGGTGATGGGCTGCTCCGCAGGCACCACGGTGGGGCGGAGGGTCAGGGTGTGGGGGCAGATGGGGGCGATGACGAAGGCCCCCAGGCAGGGATGGAGGATGGGGCCTCCCGCGGAAAGGGCGTAGGCGGTGGAGCCGGTGGGCGTCGCCACGATGAGCCCATCGGCCTTCATCGGCCCGGCATCCTGGGAGCCGATGGTCAGGCGCAGGTCCATGATGCGCGCCAGGGCCCCCTTGGCGAGCACGGCGTCGTTGAGCATGGCCTGCCGGGCGAGGAGGCGGCCCTCCCGCCAGAGCTCGGCCTCGAGCATCGCGCGGCGGTCCTCGATCAGCTCTCCCCGCAGGAAGGCCTCGATGGCGGTGCCGGCCTCGGAGACAGGGTGGGCCGTGAGGAAACCCAG
>DAIDKC010000124.1 GCA_027451045.1 Holophagaceae bacterium
CGGGATTCCGGCGGGCCGGGGTGTATCGAATCCGACATGCCCCGGGCCTTGGATCTGCGGAATTCGCAACCCTGCCTGCGAACTTCGCAGGGCCCGGCGGGAGGCATTCTCCAAACCAGTTTTGGAGGATAAATGGAGGACGAGCCCTCTTCGGAAAGGTGTCGTGCCGATAAAAAACAAGAAGGCCCTTGATTTCTCAAGGGCCTTGTCTGGTAGTCCCACGGGGAATCGAACCCCGGTTTACGCCGTGAGAGGGCGCTGTCCTAACCGCTAGACGATGGGACCGTGAACCTGCTTGTGAGTGGTTGGGGAGGAAGGATTCGAACCCTCACCTGACAGAACCAGAATCTGTTGTCCTACCATTAGACCACTCCCCAACGAGTGGAGAATCCAATGTAGCAGGTGCAGGTCAAAAGGCAAGAGGGGCTTCCGCGGAGGCGGGGCCCGGGTTGAACACCAGGGGGCGGGGCATGGCGGAGGCGATCAAGCTGGCGTACTTCATGGCAATGAAGGAGGGGGCGAGCTACCTGGGCGGCCTCCTCGTGACGGATCCCTCGGGCATCCCCCTGGATTTCCGCTACACCGAGCCCATCACGCCGACGCGGCTGCAGGGCATCCTCTACGGGAAGTCGCTGGAGCCCCACCTCAAGGAGGAGGTCATCCAGAAGACGCTCCTCAAGGAGCTGAAGGTGCTGCCGGACCTCTTCATCCTCGGCGCCACCGAGCTGGCGGGGGGATGGTCCGGCGAGGCGCGGTTCCCGGTGCTGGCGGTGCAGAAGACCCAGGAGCAGCCGCTGGCCCGGCTGGGGGATGTCTTCCGCTCGGGACCCCGGGAACTCCTCCTGCAGGTCTCCGAGGGCGCGGCGCCGCTGCGGGTGATCTTCGCGGCCTCCGTGGACCTGCCGGCCCAGGAGCAGGCGGCCCAGAAGCTGCTCGAGGCGGGCTACCACATGGATCTCGTCGAGCCCCTCGAACGCGTGGCGACGGCCCTCCAGAGCCTGGTGGTGAAGGAGGGCTGATGCTGGGCAAGGTCCGGGAGGCGGTGTCGGACGCGGCGGAGACGCTGCGTCGGCTGTTCGCGGATCCTCCGGCGCACCAGGCCCTGCCCGGACCGCTGCGGGCCCTGCCCCGGACCTGTCCTCTCCCGGCGGGGAGCCTCCGGACGGGTCTGGAACCCTTCGAGGCGGGCACCCGGGCGATGGCGGGACTGGAGGAAGCCATCCGGCTCGCGCACCTGGAGGGCTTCGCGCCCCGGCTGCGCTCCGAACAGGGGTGGGCGGCCTGGGGGGCGGAGGCCATGGTGGTGGCGATGGCCCCCCTGGAGGCCGCCGGGGCCCGGGGGCTCGCCGTCCCGCCTCTCCCCCGGCGGAGCCCGGTCCGCGCCTGCCTGGAGTCCATCCGCGCCCCCCGGACCCGGGGCGGCCTGGAGCCGCTGCGCCCTCCCGGGAGTCGGCGCCTCGAGCCGGCCGTGGCGGTGGAGCCGCGGCCGGGGATCGAGGCGATGCGCGCCCTCCCGGTGCCGTTCCCGGCGGTGGACACCCAGCGCCTGCCCAAGGGGCTCTGGATGCGCTACAGCCTCCAGATGGTGCGCCGCACGGGGGAGAACGTGAGGAACCTGGAGGTGCTGGGGCTGTTCCAGGTGCCGCGGAAGGGGGTGCAGGACCTGCGGCACGATGCCCGGCGGGGACGCATCCTGGTCAAGCTGGGAGCGGAGGCCGCGGGATCGCCCCGCGTCCCCTTCATCCTGGTCCGCCGCCGCAGCGACGGGGCCCTGCTCAGCTGTTATCTGGAGGAGGCATGACCGCCAAATCGGCCCGTGGCCCGCAGGAGGAGCCGGCTGCCAAGCTGGTCCCGCTTCCGGAGATGCCCACCGCGGTCCGGCCGCGCACCGGCGAACCGGCTGGAGGGCCTGCCGGATGGGCGCTCGTGGCCTATGCCGGGGCGGCCCTGGGACGGATCTTCCCCCTGGAGCCCGGGGACACCTTCATCGGGCGGGCGCCCACCATGAACCTGGCCCTGCTGGACAGCGAGGTGAGCCGTTGCCATGCCCGGATCCACCTCGAGCCGGGGGCCGGCGCGCCCCGGATCCTGCTGGAGGACCTGGACTCCACCAACGGCACCCGGGTGAATGGCGAGGTTGTCCGGGGTCCCGTGGAGCTCCGTCCCGGGGACCGCCTCGGCCTGGGGGGGCACGTCCTGAAGCTGGTGGCCATGGATGCCCTGGAGCGGGCCTTCCACGAGCGCATGCTGGACCTGAGCACCAAGGATCCCCTCACGGGGCTCGCCAACCGCTCGAACACCCTGGCGGAGCTCCAGAACCGGTTCGGCCTGAGCCTGCGGTATGACCGCCCCCTGGCGGTGGTGATGTGCGACCTGGACCACTTCAAGCGGATCAACGACACCTGGGGCCACGGGGCCGGGGATCTGGTGCTCCAGGCCTTCGGGGAGCGCGTCCGGGCCGGCCTCCGGGAATCCGACGTCGCGGGGCGCATCGGCGGCGAGGAGTTCCTGATGGTGCTGCCGGAGACGGACCTCGGCGGAGGCCGCCAGTTCGCCGAGCGCCTGAGGAAGACCCTGGGCGCATCCCCGCTCCTCCTGCCTGCGGGGGGACTGGAGGTCACCTGCAGCCTGGGGGTCGCCGAGCGCCGCTCGGAGGACCAGGAGCCCGGCCAGCTGCTGGCGCGGGCCGACGCCGCCCTCTACGCGGCCAAGGCCGGGGGCCGGAACCGGGTCTGCCTGCCCCCGGCGCTGGGGTAGAATCACGGTGCGCATGCCTCCCGACCCGCACCCTTCCGATTCGACCTGGGATCCCGCCACCCGCGCGGTGGACCCGGTTTCGGAGACCGGCGCCGGGGACCCCTCCGGCCGGGAGTGGGCCCTGGTCCGCTACATCGGGCAGCCCATCGGCGAACTGATCCTCCTGCCGCCTTCCGGACTGACCATCGGGCGCTCCCAGGAGAACCTCCTGTGGCTCGACGAGCCCGAGGTGAGCCGCCGCCACGCCCGCCTGGACCTGGTCCAGGCGGGGGAGCGGGTGGAACTCCGGGACCTCGATTCCACCAACGGGCTCTACGTCAACGGACGGAAGGTGGAGGCGCGGACGGCCCCGGTGCTCCTCCGCTCCGGGGACGTGCTCCGCGTGGGCGGCCACGCCTTCAAGCTCAAGCGCATGGACCCCCTGGAGCGGCAGTACCACCAGGCGGTGATGGCCCAGACCACCGTGGATCCCCTCACCGGCGTATCCAACCGGGCCACCGTGCTGCACCAGCTCGAGAAGCACCACGAGCTGGCCCGTCGGCACCGACGCCCCCTCACGGTGATCCTGGCGGACCTCGACCACTTCAAGCGGATCAACGACACCCACGGCCACGCGGCCGGGGACGAGGTGCTCCGGGCCTTCGGCGGCCTGCTGACCGGGCGGCTGCGGGGGTCGGACTACGTGGGGCGGCTGGGAGGGGAGGAGTTCCTGATGGTGCTCCCGGAGACCACCGCCGCCATGGCCCTGCATGTGGCCGAGAAGCTGCGGCGGGGCCTGGAGGAGGCGCCCGTCGCCTTCCAGGGGATGTCCCTGCGCGCCACCTGCAGCCTCGGCCTCGCGGAGATGAACTCCGCGGATGCCGACGGCGGCGACCTCCTGGCCCGGGCCGACGCCGCGCTCTACCAGGCCAAGGCCGAGGGCCGGAACCGCACCGTCACGGCCTCATGAGCGGCCTGCGCCCCCCGGTCCAGATCGGCAGCGTCCGGCTCCTGGAACCCCTGGGCGAGGGCGGGATGGCCCTCGTCTTCCGCGGCGAGGACCGGTTCCGGCCGGAGCTCCAGGTGGCCGTGAAGCTGCTGCGCCCCGAGGTGCACGGCGACGGGGCCCTGGTGCGCCGGTTCCTCCAGGAGGGCGAGGTCCTGACGCGGCTCTCCCATCCGAACCTGGTGGAGGTCCATGCGTTCGGGCGCAGCGGACCCTGGCCCTACCTGGTCATGGAACTGCTCCCCGGGGGCAGCGTGAAGGCCTGCCGGGGGGAGGCGCCGGCCCGCTTCGTGCGGCGGATCGTGCCCGTCTGCGCGGCGCTCCAGGTGGCCCACCGGGCCGGGGTGGTCCACCGCGACCTGAAGCCCTCGAACCTGCTGTTCGCCGGCGACGGGCGGCTGAAGGTGACGGACTTCGGGGTGTGCTTCTGGGAGGGGGCGGAAGGGCGCACCCGCGCCACCCGGAGCCAGATGGTGGTGGGGACCCTCGGCTACATGGCCCCGGAGCAGCACGGGGACCCCCGGCGCGTGGACGGCCGGTGCGACGTGTACGCCCTCGGGGCCATCCTCTACGAGTTCACCACGGGCCAGCCCTACGCCCAGATCCAGCTCCCGCCCGCGGCGGCGCGGCCCGGCTTCCCCCCCCGCATGGCGGGGATCATCATGCGCGCCCTCCAGCCGGATCCCGCGCGGCGCACCCCGGACATGGACGCGCTCGGACAGGAACTGTCCGCATGGCTCGAAAGCGCCGAGGCCGCGGGATGGGGCGAGGAGGCCCTGCCGGGCTTCCGCTTGGAGGACCGGGAGACAGCCACCGTCGCCGGGCCCGGCGGGCCGCAGGAGCCGGAGGGGCGCCTGGGGCCCTACCTGGATGCCCTGGGATCGGGGCCCGTGGGCGCCCGCCGGGCCGCGGCGGAGGGGTTGCGCGCCGCCGTCCGTCCCGGGGATGGGCCCTGGCTGATGGAGGCCCTGGCCACGGCGCCGGAGGGGGCGCGCTTCGCCCTGGCCCAGGCCCTGGGAGCCGCGGGGGACTCCGGCGCCCTGGGTCCCCTGCTCGGCCTCCTGGAGGACCCCTTCGCCCAGCGGGAAGCCGCCGAGGCCCTGGCGGTCCTGGCCCTCCGGACCGGCCAGGTGGAACCCGCCCTGGCCGCGCTGCGGGAACCTGGGCTGGGCGCTCCCTGGCGCTGGGCGCCCCGGGCCTCCCT
>DAIDKC010000125.1 GCA_027451045.1 Holophagaceae bacterium
TCCACCCGTCCCGCGCCGCCGGTGAAGGCCACGATGCCGTCCGCGCGCGGCGGCGACGTGCCCTCGGTCAGCGCCTCGCGCGGAACCCCCAGTGAGCGTCAGCGAGGCACGGCTCCGCCGCGCCGAGCGCGGGGGTCCGGGGGTGGGCGCATCGCGCGGAACCCCCGGAGAGCGTCAGCGAGGCACGGCTCCGCCGCGCCGAGCGCGGGGGCCCGGGGGTGGGCGCATCGCGCGGAACCCCCGGAGAGGATCAATCCGCCATGATGCTGAAGCCGCCGTCCACGTAGAGCACCTGGCCCGTGATGCCGCGCCCCATGTCGCTCACCAGGAACAGGCCGGCGTCGCCCACCTCGTCCGGATCGGTGTCCCGCTGGAGGGGGGTGCGGCTGCGGTGGTGCTTGAGCATGGTGCCGAAGCCCGAGATGCCCGAAGCCGCCAGCGTCTTGATGGGGCCCGCCGAGATGGCGTTCACGCGGATGCCCGCGGCGCCCAGGTCGGCGGCGAGGTAGCGCACGCTGGCCTCCAGGGCGGCCTTGGCCACGCCCATCACGTTGTAGTTGGGCACCACCCGCGTGCCGCCCAGGTAGCTGAGGGTGACGATGGAGCCGCCCTCCGCCATCAGCGGCGCGGCCGCCTTGGCGATGGCCGCCAGGGAGTAGGCGCTAATGTCGTGGGCCACACGGAAGTCCTCGCGGCTGGTATCCACGAAGCGGCCCTCCAGGGCCTGCCGGGGGGCGTAGGCGACGGCATGCACGAGGAAATCGAGCCGGCCCCACCGCTTCCGGATCTCGTCGAAGGCCATGACGATCTGGCTGTCGCTGCCCACGTCCATGGGCAGCAGGAGGGGGTGCTTCAGCTCGGCCGCCAGTTCCCGGACGTTGTCCCCCAGCCGCTCGTTCTGGTAGGTCAGGCAGAGCTGGGCCCCGGCTTCGGACACCTTCCGGGCGATACCCCAGGCGATGGAGCGCTTGTTCGCCACCCCCACGATCAGTCCGCGCCTGCCCTCCAGCAGCCCGCCCTTGTTGGTCATGCGATCCCCTCCAGAGTCGTGTCCAGACAGTCTTCCAGCATACCGGAAACCCCCGCCATGCCGCTATACCCGGAGTCAGGCTCCCCTCGCCCCCGCCTTCCCGTATATCCCCGGGGCCTTTCCTGCTAATCCTGTCCAGGTCCCGCGAAAGGTCCCCGTGCTGATCCTGGTCCCGCCCGCCCTGTCCCTCCAAGCCCCGGCCTACCGGGCCCAGCTCGACGCGGGCCACGACCTGAAGGTGCTGGCGGAGACGGAGGCGCGCCTGGACCAGGATCCGCGCGACGCCCTGGCCTGGGCGGCCCGGTCCCAGGCGCTCACCAGCCTCCAGAGGTTCGCGGAAGCCCGCGCCGCCGCCGACCGGGCCCTGGCCCTGGCCCCGGGCCTGGCCGACGCCCTCCTCGCCCGGGGCCTCGCCCGGGCCGGGACTGCCATCGCCCAGCGGAATTTCAGTTCCCTGCGCAAGGCCCTGGACGCCATGGACGATTTCCGCGCCGCCGCCAAGGCCGACCCCACCCTCCAGGATGCCTGGATGAGCCTGGGCCTCGCCTACGAGATGCTGCCGGGCATCCTGGGCGGCAGCACCCGCAAGGCCCTGGCCTGCGCCGAATCCCTGCGCCGGGTCAATCCGCCCCGGGGGGACCTCCTCCAGGCCCTGGTGCTGGTGCAGGAGGACCGCTGGCACGACGCCGAACCCTACTTCGGCCGCGCCCTCGCCACGGCGCCCGGGGATCCCGAGATCGTGGCCGAGTACCTCGATTCCCTGGATAGCCACGCCGCCAAACATGCTCTGGGCGAAGCCGGGAAGAACGCCCGCCTGTTGGGGGAAGCCGCCCGCCTGCTGCCCCCGGTGGCCTGGAGCGCCCGGGCGGTATCCGCCGCCAGCGACGCCGACCTGA
>DAIDKC010000126.1 GCA_027451045.1 Holophagaceae bacterium
GTGCTTGGTGCCTTCTTGGTGTAGCCGCGCAGCGGCGCTTGGTGGTGATCTTTTAGGCGCGTCCCGCGAATTCCTTCGTCTCGGTGCTCACCTTCACCTTCTCGCCCTCCTTGATGAAGAGGGGGACCTTGATCTCCAGGCCGGTCTCGAGCTTGGCGGGCTTGGTGACGTTGCCGCTGGCCGTGTCCCCGCGGGCCCCGGGTTCGGTGTAGGTCACGGAGAGCTCCACATGCTGGGGCATCTGGAGGCCGATGGGGTTTCCGTTGAACTTCTGGATCTGCACGATCTGGCCCTCGACGAGGTAGTCCAGGGCGTCGCCGGTCATGTCGGCGTTCAGGCTGTGGGTCTCGAAGGTCTCCTGGTCCATGAAGTGGGACCCGTCCCCGTCCGTGTAGAGGTAGCTGGCGGGCGAGAGGGCCAGGTCCGGCTCCTTGAACTTGTCCCCGGCCTTGAAGGTCTTGTCGAAGACCGCCCGGGTGAGCAGGTTGCGCATCTTCAGCCGCACCAGGGTCTGGCCCCCCCGGGCGGTGGGGGTGGAGACCTCCACGTCCAGGCAGTGGTAGGGGGTGTCTTCGAACTCGAAGAACATCTTGCGCTTGATGTTGATGGCTTCGATGAGGGCGGCCATGGGGACTCCGAACCGGCTGTGCCGAACCCAAGATTCTACCTGGAACGCCGAAGAAACTCCTGGCGCTAGAATCGGAGGCTCATGTCGGATCCCAAGACCATCGGCCGCTACCAGGTGATCCGGCCCATCGGTTCGGGGGGCATGGGTACGGTCTACCTGGCCGAGGACCCCCTGCTCAAGCGGCGCGTG
This sequence comes from Holophagaceae bacterium, assembly GCA_027451045.1. Lineage (GTDB taxonomy): Bacteria > Acidobacteriota > Holophagae > Holophagales > Holophagaceae > Geothrix. The sequence continues at coordinate 818 of DAIDKC010000126.1, forward strand.
GCGATCAAGGTGGTCAAGGTCTCGGGGGAGGCCCGGAACCAGGCCATGCTGCGCTTCCGCCGTGAGGCCGAGATCAGCGCCCAGCTGAACCATCCCAACGTCATCACCGTCTACGACGTGGGCGTCCAGGAGGATCTCGGCCCCTTCCTGGCCATGGAGTACGTCGAGGGGAAGAGCCTGGCGAAGCACATCAAGGACAAGAGCCTGGATCTCGAGGCCAGTGTCCGGGTGCTCATCCAGGCCATGCGGGCCCTTCGCGCCGCCCACCGGAGCGCCATCGTCCACCGGGACGTGAAGCCCGACAACATCCTGCTCAGCGAGGAGGGCCGGGCCAAGCTCATGGACTTCGGCATCGCCCGGAGCCTGGGGCACATGGGCGCGGCCCTGGACCACCCCATCGCCGTCGAGTCGCTGCCCCCCGAGGACTCCACCGCCTATTTCCAGACGCTGGCCCTGCGCCTGACGGCCACCGGGGATTTCCTGGGATCCCCCGCCTATGCGGCTCCCGAGGTGCTGAAGGGGGGCGAGGGCACGCCGGCCTCGGACCGCTACAGCTTCGCCGCCACCGCCTTCGAGCTGCTGACGGGCCGTCTGCCCCATCCGGGCAACGGCCTCACGGAGATCATCATCCACACCCTGCATGAGCCGGTGGCCATCCCGCCCGACCTCCCGCCCCGCCTGGCGCCGGTGTTCCAGCGGGCCCTCTCCCCCGATCCGGACGACCGCCCGACCACCCTTCCGGAGTTCATGGAGGAGCTGATTGACGCCCTGCCCGGGCCGGCCCACTTCCGGGCCCGCCTCTTCGCCCTCCTGGGGCAGGAGGACGACGGGGCGGGCATTTCCACCCTCTCCCGCGCCCGGGCCGGGGACTACGCGCCACCGGGCGAGGCCCGGGAAGCGGTCCGGGAGATGGCCCTCTCCCGCTCCAAGCAGAGCCAGCCGGTGAAGATTGACCTGGCGGAGGACCCGGTGGAGGCCTACCTCACCAGCGCCCACCGCCGCCCCCGGCCCCGGGCCCCCGAGTCCGGGGTGGACTGGATGCGCCTGCTCAAGTGGGCTCTGGTGGTGCTGCTGCTGGTGGAACTCTTCTGGTGGATCTACCCCTACCTCGCCCAGGCGCGCTGGACCGGGTGAGCCTCAGCCCCCCAGGACCCTCATCAGCAGGAAGACGGATCCGTTCCAGCAGGCGTGGACCAGGATGGAGGTCCCGAGGTGCCCGGTCCTGCGCATGGCCAGTCCCAGCACCAGGCCCAGCATGGCGAGGGTGGGCAGCCCCAGGGGCTGGAGGTGGATGGCGCCGAAGAGCAGGGCCGAGCCCACCACCGCCCAGGCCATGGGCCATCGCCGCGCCATCACCGGCATCAGGAAGCCCCTGAAGAGGGTCTCCTCGAAGACCGGGGCCACGCCCGCAACCAGCAGGAGCAGGGCGAGGGTGGGCCCCCATCCGTGGACGCCCCGCAGCAGGTCCACCAGCTCCCTCTGGGGGTTGGTGCCCGAGCGCAGGAAGGGGCTCAGGAACATGGAAAGGGCCAGGACGAGCAGGGCGGCCAGGGCCAGGAACCCGAAGCCCTGGAGCAGGGGCTTCCCCAGGGTGCCGGGGGCGAGGCGCCGGGCCAGGTCCCCCAGGGAGATCCCCTCCGCCTTGCACAGGAGCAGCAGGCCGACGGTGGCCTGGGAGAGGTAGCCGAGGGGCAGGGCCAGCCAGTGGAGGGCAGGCCAGGGGCGGAGGGCCAGGGCGGCCAGGTTCCCGCAGAGGACCAGGGCCAGGAACCAGGTCAGCATCACCAGGGCCGCGGCCCGGCCGGAGAGGCCCCAGGCGGGGAGGGCATGGTCCGGGGGCTGGCGGCGGGTGGCGAGCTGGTAGATCCCGAAGGCCAGGCCGCCGAGGACCAGGAGCAGGCCCAGGCTGCCAGCCATGGCCAGGAAGGCCAGGCGGGCGAGAAGGGCCTTCCGGGCCGAGGCGCGCAGGGCGGCCCCGTTCCCGCCTCGGCGGTCCAGGAGGCGGGCCTCCAGTAGGGCCGCCGCGTAGCCGTTCCCGAGGCGCTTCCGGAGGCCGTGCAGGGCTGCGGCATCCGGGAGGGGACCGGCCGCGTAGGCGGCCGTCCAGGCCTTCCGGAAGGCCTCGCCGGCGGCCCCCTGGGGCGCCTGGGCGAGGGTGCGCCCCAGGGCCAGATCCCCCTGCTCGGCGGCAAGGACCGAGAGCAGGGCCCGATCCCAGGGGGCCGTGAGCTGGGCCTGGGCCTTGGCCAGGCTGGTCCCGCCGAGGGGCGGGCGGGGTGCACCCAGCAGACGTGGGCCTTCCAGCAGGGGCTCGAGCATCCGGGCCTGGAGGCTGGCCCCCGGCTCCGGGCGGGACGCCTGGGCCTGGCGGGCCAGGAGGGTGAAGACGGCCGCCAGCAGGGCCAGGGCCGCCAGCAGGGCGATGAGGGGGTCCGCCCAGCGGCGGTCCGGGTTCCAGGGGGAGGTCGGGGACGATTCCATGTCCTCAGGATGCGCCGGTCCGGGGGTCGGTGTCAGTCGCCCCGGAACGGGAGGCGCCCCGTCCGGCGGTAGCGCCAGGCCGCCCAGCCCAGGTAGATCCCCCGGACCAGTCGGGCCGTGCCCGGGATCCGCAGCAGGGGCCAGGCCCAGGCCCAGGCTGGCAGGCGCCTGGCGATGGGGGCCAGCAGGTCCGCACCCTGCCAGATGCGCCGCGTGGCCAGATCCACCCCGTGGATCTCCCGCGAGAGGTCGCGCCCGGCCAGCTCCGGCGCCAGGGCGGGCAGCTCGGGATCCCGCAGGGGCGCCACCAGCAGGAGGCCGCGCCGGTCCCGGCGCGCCAGCCAGAGGGCCATGCGGAAGCAGAGGGTGCAGTCGGGGTCGTAGGCGATGAGCAGGGGCGCGGGCATGGCGTCTCGGGGCATCTTCCCACGGGATGGGGTAAGGTGGCATCCAGGAGGCCGCCATGCCCTTTTCCCACCCGATCGAGGTCCGCTTCCGCGACCTGGACGCCATGGGCCACGTCAACAACGCCGTGGTGGTGAGCTTCATGGAGCAGGCGCGCTACATGTGGTGGCGGGGCTTCCTGGCGGGCCGCGCCTTCAAGGAGGAGGGCTTCCTCATCGCGCGCACGGAGGTGGACTACCGCATGCCCATCCTCCTGGGGGACGACCTGCGGGTGGAGGTGCGCTGCACGAAGGTGGGCACCACCTCCTTCGACCTGGCCTACCGGCTCACCAAGGGGCCCGGCGGTCCCGTGTTCGCCGAGGGGCGGACCGTGCAGGTGATGCTGGATTTCGCCACCGACCGTCCCGCGCCCCTGGCGGCGGGCACCCGGGCCTGGCTGGAGACCCAGGGCTGACCATGCTGTTGGGCACCGCGCTCTGGTCCGAGGGCCCCGGGGAGCGCCGGGCCCTGGTGGGACGCCTGGCCTCGGGCCGGGTGGTGGATGTGAACCGCATCGAGGCCGTGCGGCTCCGGAAGCTGGGGGAGGGCGATCCCGAACGGCTGGCGGAGGCCCTGGTGCCCCCGAGCCTTCGCCGGGTGCTGGAAGGCGGCCCGAGGGCCCTGGCGCGCGTCCGGCAGGCCCTGGCCTATGCCGAGAAATGGGACCGCCGGGGCCCGCTGCCGGAGGCCCTGGCGCCGGATCCGGCCTCGCTGCGCCTGCTCCCCTGCCTGCCGCGCCCCGCGAGCCTGCGCCGGAGCGAGGGCACCTGTCTGGATCGCCTGCGGGTGGCGGGCCCCGGAGCCCGGCTCGAAGGCCCCCCCCATCCCACCCTGGCGGCCCTGGGCGCCCTCGGCGGGCAGGCCGCGGGCTTCTGCCTGGCCCTGGAGGACGCCGGTGGCGCCGTGCTGGGGGCCTGGATGATCCCCGCCTGGCCCGAGGGCGCCCTGGAACTCCGCGTGGGCACCCACCACCGGCGGATCCCCTTTGCCGCCTGGGAGGGGCTCGTGCTGCCGCTCCTGCATCCCGGCGAAGCCCTGCTGCTGCCTCCGCCGCGCCTCAAACCGCTGCCGGAGGGTGCGGGCGCCTGCCAGGTCGCGGCGCCCTTCGAGACGCTGCCGCTCACCCTGGCCGAGGGCAGCCTGGGCGGCACGGTGCAGTGATCACCCGCGCATCATGCCCGCGATGAGGAAGGCCATCTCGAGGCTCTGGGCACCGTTGAGGCGGGGATCGCAGCCGGTCTCGTAGGCCTTGGCCAGGTCCGCTCCGGACAGGCGCTGGGTGCCGCCGGTGCATTCGGTGACCGCCTCGCCGGTCAGCTCGAAGTGGACGCCGCCCAGGGTGGAGCCTGCCGTGCGGTGCAGCTCGAAAGCCTGGCGCAGCTCGGCGAGAATCGCGTCGAAGTCCCGGGTCTTCACCTCCCGCGCCGGGGAACGGTCCTCCCCGTCCTGCCCGGTCCCGGCGCCCACCGGGACGCTGACGCCGTTCCCGTGCATCGGGTCGCAGCTCCACAGCACCGGGTGCCCCGCGGCGCGCACCGCGGCGAGGAGGGGCGGGAGGGCCTCCCGGATGCGGCCGGCGCCGAAGCGGGTGATGAGGGTGATGCGGCCCGGTTCCCGCTCGGGGTCCAGGCGCTCCAGGAGGGCCAGCAGGTGCTCCGGCGTGGCGCTGGGGCCCAGCTTCACGCCCACGGGGTTGCGCAGGCCGCGCAGGTACTCCACG
>DAIDKC010000127.1 GCA_027451045.1 Holophagaceae bacterium
CTTGAAGGTACGGGTGGTGGGATCGTAGATGTCCGCGGAGGCCAGCTGCCAAGGAAGGGGCAGATTCGGGTTGAATCCTCCGACGACCAGGACCTTGCCGTTGGGCAGGAGAACGGCGCAGCCCGCCTCGCGGTAGGTAGACATGCCGTTGACAGAAGGGGAGAACCCGCCGAGGCCGCCATTGGCAGAGGGATCGAACTCGTCCGCCAGGGCCGTGGCCGTGGTTCCTCCCGTAATCAGGGCCTTCCCGTTGGGCATCAGCGTGCAGGTGTGCCAGAGCCGGGCCGCCGACATGGTGTTGCCCGCCGGTGTGTAGGTTCCGGGATCCACGTACACCGTGAGTGGGCTCGTGACGGAAGTGCCCGCCGAGTTGGTCACAGTGAGGGTGTAGCTGGTATCCGAAGCCAGGGGACCAACCGTGATTCCAGTGCCCGACGTCACGCTGAGGTTGCCCGGCGTCACGATACCCGTCCCGTGGGTGAAGACCGGCGTCAGGGTCGAGGTGCTGTTCGGCGTCACCGTCGTCGGGTTCGCGGTGAAGGAAGTGATGGAGGGCGGGAACACCACACTGACCGTGACAGTCGCGGTAGCGGTACCGAGGGGATTCTGGGCTGTCAGGGTGTAGGTCGTGGCGGCGCTGGGGGTTGTCTTGATGCTGGACAGGCTGGTGACATCACCCACCCCCTGGTCAACGCTGAGCGAGGTGGCTGCAGATCCGAGGGTCCACGCCAACGTGGTGCTCGTGCCCTGGGTGATCAGGGCCGGCGAGGCAGTAAAGGAGGTGATGGTCGGGGGGCCCGTGATCAGGCCCACAGTCACCTGGGCGGTGGCGGTGGCATTGGCGGCATTCGTGACCGTCAAGGTGTAGGTCGTGGCAGCCGTGATGGCGCCGGTGCTCATGCCGACGCCACTGGCCACGCCGCCGACACCATGGTCAATCGTGGCGGTCCCCCCGCTGAAAGTCGCCGTCAGGGTACTGGATCCGCCACTGGTGACCGCGCCGGGAGAGGCCGTGAAGGACGCGATCACCGGCGCAGGCACCACCGTCACCGCAGCCATGGCCGAGGCAGAGGGCGTGGCGGTGCTGGTCGCAATCACGTGGTAGGTCCCCGGCGCGGTGGGGGCCGTGTAGAGGCCGGAGGGACTCACGGTGCCACCCGACGCCCCCTCCTGGACCGACCAAGTGACGGTCGTGGCTGTGGCCTGGGTCACGGTCGCCGAGAACTGCTGGGTTCCGGATACCGTCAGCGTCGCGGTGGACGGGGAGACGGTCACGCTGACCGCAGGCGTCGGTGTGGAGGACGAGGCGGAGGAGCCGCCCCCCCCGCCGCAGGCAGACAGGCCGAGGATCGCCACGGCCACGGAAAGCCCCGCTAGGGAAGAACGCAAGGAGACGGCCATGGGGCCCTCCAGGTCGGATTGGGAGATTGGAAACTGATCCCAGTATAGACAGCAATCCAACCTGCGAAAGGCCCGTGCTCGACGGATGCGCCGCAAAAACCCCTCGGGACGGGGACGGACGCCACGAGACCTGGCACGGACAGCCAATCACGCTGCGCATTAAGCGCACTATTATAATGCTTTAAAAATCACGAGCCGCCGATCCAGCCGGCCTCAGGGGATGAGGCGAGGGCATCTCGCCCCCGGGCCAGGTTCCGGCCGGAGGGCGGATGCCCTGCAAGAGGAGACAGTTGCGTCCGGACAGTGTTTAGGGATGGCCGGCGGGGGGATAGGCCGGCAGCAGGGGCGGCGGCGGCGGCAGGTTCCGCGGATGGGCCTGGATCTTCTTCATCAGGTAGTCCACCGCCGCGTGCAGTTGCGCGTCGTAGCCCCGCATGACGTCCTCCGGGAGATCGTCCACCTTGATATCCGGCTCGACCCCGTGATTCTCGATCACCCACTGGGAGTCGAGCCCGTAGAGCGTGGACTCGGGGATGGTGATGGTGCCGTTGTCCATCAGCGGCCAGAAGCCGCGGATGCCGCGGACACCGCCCCAGGTCCGGGTGCCGATGAGGGGGCCGAGGCCGTACTGCCTGAAGAAGTACGGGAAGATGTCCCCGTCCGACGCGGAGTAGTGGTTGATGAGCGCCGCCTTGTAGCTGTCGCTCACCTGCTGCGGGATGGGCGAGGCCACCCGCTCCCGGTTGCTGGACATGCCGATGAGCACGCGCCGCAGCCGCTCCAGCACGATCTGGTCAATGAATCCTCCCCCGTTCCAGCGGTCGTCAATGATCAGTCCCTGCTTGGTGAGCTGGGGGTAGAACTGGCGGATGAACTGGTTCATCCCCTGGGCTTCCATGTCCGAGAGGTAGATGTACCCGATCTTTCCGCCCGACAGCCGGTCCACCTCTTGGCGATTGTGGTCGATCCAGGCCTTCAGGCGGAGGTCCAGTTCATTGGGAACGGGCTTCACCAGGACGGTGCGCTGGCCCTTCCCGGCGGCATCGTCGGCCACCGTGAGGTCCACGGCCTGGTCGGTGATGCCCACGAACAGGCTGTAGGGATTGGTGGGGGCCTTCAAGGCGTGCCCGTTCACCGCCAGCAGGTAGTCGCCCGCCTTCACGTCAATGCCGGGCTGGGTCAGGGGCGAGCGGTAGTTCGCGCGGGTGTTGTCCCCGGGATAGATCTTCTCGAAGAAGTACCGCCCGGAATGCGGGTCGAGGCCGAAGTCCACCCCGAGCAGGCCTGTAGGCGCGCGATGCACGTCGTAAGCCATGTCCCCGCCGCCCACGTAGGTGTGCGAGTTGCACAGCTCGCCGATCATCTGGCCGATGAGGTAGTTGAGGTCCTTGCGGGATCCCATGAGCGGAAGCAGGCGCGCGTACTGGCTGCGCACGGCCGCCCAGTCCACGCCGTTCATCTGGCGGTTCACGAAGAAGTCCCGCTCCAGCCTCCAGGCCATGTTGAACATCTCGTCCCATTCCTGGACCGGGTTGACCTGCACCCACATGTGGGAGGTATCCAGCGGCTTGGCCTTGGCGCCCGGGGTCGCATCCTGGGTGAAGAACTTGCCGTTCGGGGTGTTGTACAGGAGGGTCGAGCCGTCGGCGGACAGGGTCCAGCCCGCGAGCCCGTGGACCAGCACCTTGTCCTCCCGCTTGGCCAGTTCGTAGACATGCAGTTCCGGCGGAACCCCCGGCAGAGGTCCGGAGAGCGTCTGGTTGGGGGCGGTGGTGTAGTACACGTGGCCGGGAGTGGCCGCCAGCGAGAAGATGTTGCCCGCCGGGATGGGCAGGGATACGGCCCGCGCCATCAGGCCGTCCAGGTCCACCTTGATGGGCTGGCTGTCGCCCGGCTTCCAGGGCCCGGGCTTGGCGTCGCCCTTGGCGGCGGCGCTCAGGGTGCCCTGGTCGTCCCGGGGCGCGAAGGGTGAAGGTTCGTCCTTGGCAAGGGTGGTCACGTACACCCCCAGCATCTTGAGGGTGGCCATGTTGAATTCGGACTGGCTGGGGGTCGGGTTCTCGTGGCGGGTCGAGAGGAAGTACAGGTAGCGGCCGGCCGGGTCGAACACCGGCGTGAAGTCGTTCTCCATGCTCGAGCTGACGCGCGTGGCCTTGCCCTCCGCCAGGTTGTAGAGGTAGATCTGGCGCAACTGGTCGGGGGAGGTGAGGCTGTAGGCGAGCCAGCGGCCATCGGGCGACCAGCTGTAGTCGTGCATCTCGCTGTAGGCATCCCGCGCCACCAGGACGGGCTTGCGGGTCTTGACGTCCACGTACCAGAGCTGGTGCTCGTTGTCGGAGAACGCCAGCTTGTCGCTTCCCGGCGACCACACCGGGCCATAGATGTAGCCCGTCTTGAAATCCGTCAGGAGCCGGGGAGCACCCGACCCGTCGGCAGGCCGGATGGCCAGCTGGTCCTCACCGCTGAGGTCGGTGGCATAGGCGATCCACGCGCCGTCGGGCGACCAGGCCGGGTATTCCTCTTCGGCCTTCGAGGTTTCGGTCAGGTCCTGGCTGGGACCGTGGGTCCTGGGCAGCGACCAGATGTCGCCCCGGGCCTGCAGGAGGGCCCGCTTTCCGTTGGGGGACAGGGCCAGGTTGGTGTCCCCGGCGGTGTCCGTGCCCTGGATGTACTTGGAGGCGTCCACCCAGCGCGGCGCGGTGCGGCTGCCGTCGTCCGGCACCTCCACCTGGAGGCGGTGCACCTGCTCAGTCGGCAGGTCCATGACGTAGAGGCTGCCACCCTCCTGGAACACGATGCCGGTGTCGCCCAGGCTCGGCCAGTCGATGTCGTAGTGCTTGAAATGGGTGACCTGACGGAACTGCTTGGTGTCGAAGTCGTAGGCCCAGAGGTTCTTGCGCTGCTCGGGACCCCGATCCGACAGGAAGTAGATCAGGTGGCCGTACCACATGGGATCGGAGTCGGTGCCGGGGTAGTCGGTGATGCGGGTGCTCTTCCGGCTGGCGAAGTCGTACAGCCACACGTCCTGGGCCAGCCCGCCCTTGTAGCGTTTCCAGGTCCTGAAATTGCGGAAAATGCGGTTGTAGGCGATGGAATGCCCATCGGGCGAGTAGGTGAGCATGCCCCCCGCGGGCAGGGGCAGGCGCGCCGGCAGGCCGCCGTCGAGCGGGACCTCGAACAACTGGCCGAACCAGGAGTTGAACGTGGTGCGACGGGACAGGAACACGATGTCCCGGCTGTCCGGCGTCCAGGTCACGACCATGTTGTCCGGACCCCACCGCATCGGCGCGTCGGCCACCACATCCGAGTGGAACGTCAGCCGCTTGGCGGTCCCGCCGCCACTCGGGATCACGTAGACGTCGGTGTTGCCCTGGTACTGCCCGGTGAAGGCGATCCACTTCCCGTCCGGGGAGTAGCGCGGCATGAGGTCGTACCCCGGGTCCGTCGTCAGTCGCCTCGCCGTGCCGCCCTCGCGGCTGACCTGCCACAGGTTGCCGTAGGCTTCGAACACCACCGCATCCCCATGCAGGGTGGGGAAGCGCATCAGGGCGTCCTTGGCGCGGGCGGGGCCCGCGATCATGGCAAGGCCTGCCAGCAGGGGGACCAGCGCAGGCCGTTTCAGGGAGAACCACCGACGGTGCATGCAAAGCTCCTGGATCGAGGATGAGGCGGATTCCGAGTATGCCACCGCAGGTCAAGGGAGATGCGGGGGGAATGGCAGCGGCTTTTTGACGGACTCCACTCCGGGCCTAGCTTTGGACGCGGAGGTGCTTGTGGATGGAGCCCACTCCCGAAGGACCTTCCTGGGCGCCCTGGCCGCCTTCGGCGCGGGGAGCGCCCTGCGCGGAGGCGGATCGGCGCTGGTGTCCAGCCGGTTCGATGCGCTGGCGGACCTCGCGCGACGGGCGCCGGTGGCCCGTTGGTGGGTGTCCGCGGACCGGGCCGGGTGCGCCGCGTGCCACGGCCCGGCCGACCTGCGCGGCCGCGCCCTCCCGCCCGGCCACGGGCAGGCGGTGCGCTGCGGGCTGTGCGCCCACGGATGCGTCCTGCGCGCCGGGGCCCGGGGGCGCTGCCGGGCGCGCATGAACGTGGGCGGAGAGCTGCGCTCCCTGGTCTACGGACGCCCACTCAGCACCCAGCTGGACCCCATCGAGAAGAAACCCTTCTTCCACTTCCTCCCGGGCGCCCTGGCCTTCTCCCTGGCCACCGCCGGATGCCCCCTGCGCTGCCGCTTCTGCCAGAACTGGCAGCTGTCCCAGGCGGCGCCGGAGGACCTGCCGACAGGCTACGTCTCGCCCGAGGCCCTGGCGCAAAGGGCCGCCGCGGCCCCCGTCGTGGCCTTCACCTACAACGAGCCCACGGTATTCGCGGAGTACCTCGTGGACATCGCGCGGGCGGCGCGGAAACGTGGCCTGCGGTGCGTCCTGGTCTCCTGCGGCTTCATGAACGAGGCGCCGCTCGCGGAGATGATCGAGGTGCTCGATGCCATCAAGATTGACCTGAAGGGCTTCTCCCCGGCGTTCTACCGCGAGGTCTCCGGGGCCGAGCTGGCGCCGGTGCTCCGCAGCATCAAGCAGGTGGCCCGTTCGGGCCGCCACCTGGAACTGGTGAACCTGGTGGTCCCCACCCTGAACGACGCCGACGGCGCCCTGAGGTCGCTCGTGGACTGGGTGGCCGGCGAGCTCGGCCCGGACGTGCCCCTGCACTTCACCCGTTTCCATCCGGAATACCAGCTGCTGGACCTTCCTCCGACGCCGGTGGCCACGCTGGAGCGGGCCTGGGAGATGGCCAGGGCCCGGGGGCTCCGCTATGCCTACGTGGGGAACGTGCCCGGGCATCCGGGGAACCACACGCGGTGCCCGTCCTGCGGAAGCCTGTGCATCGAGCGCAAGGGGGCCTTCATCATGGCGCGGCGCATGAAGGGGAGTGCCTGTGCCGCCTGCGGGACCCGGCTCGCGGGGGTGTGGTCATGAGGCGACAGACCGCTGTCCTTCTTCTCGCCCTGCTCCTGGGGACCTGCCGGGCGGCTCCCCCCGCGGAAGGCCTCCGCCCGCCCGCCGTCGCGGGATCATTCTATCCCGCCGAGCGGTCCCGGCTGGAGGCGGCGCTGCGGGACCTCCTGGCGGACGCGCGCCCCGCCCGGCACGAGCCTCCCATCGCCCTGGTGCTGCCCCATGCAGGCTACGCGTTCAGCGGCCAGATCGCCGCGGACGGCTGGAAACAGGCCGAGGGACTGGCCCTCGACGTGGTCGTCCTCCTCGCGCCGAACCATACCGTGGCTCCCTTCCGTGGCATCTCCGTGAGCCGCGCCACGGGCTATCGCACCCCGCTGGGTGTCGCGGCGGTGGACCGGGACCTTGCGGCACGGCTGGCCGGGACCTGCCCGGAGGCCACCTGGCGACCCGAGGCCCACGCCCGGGAGCACGCCGAAGAGGTCCAGGTGCCCTTCATCCAGACGCTGTTCCCCAGAGCCCACATCCTGCCCTGCGTCTTCGGGACCTCCGACCCTGAAATGGCCCGCCGCTTCGGCCGGGCCCTGGCCGAGGCCCTCCGGGGTCGCCGCGCCCTGGTGGTGGCCTCCTCCGACCTTTCCCACTTCCCGACCCAGGCGCGCGCCGAGGTCGCCGACCGCGCCACCCTCGCCGCCCTGGCGGAGCTGGATGCCGGCGCGTTCCAGCGCACGGTCCGGGAGGTGGAGCGCCTGGAGGGCGTGGACACGGCGGCCTGCGGCCAGGGCCCCGTCCTGGCCGTCATGGAAGTGGCCAGGCGCCTGGGAGCGCGGCGGGGGACGATCCTCTCCTACGCGAACTCCGGAGGGACGGTCCACGGGGAGCCCGGCCGGGTGGTGGGCTATGGAGCCGCGATGTTCACTGCGGGGGCTCCGGGCCGGGACCTCGCGGCCCTGGCACCGCCGGCCGCGCCCTCGGGGCGGCCCCTGGATGCCGCGGAGCGGCGGGCGCTGCTCCAGCTGGCCCGGCGCACCCTCGAAGCCCATTTCCGGACCGGCATTCCGCCCCTGCCCCGGCCGGACTCCGCCGAGCTCTTCCGACCCGGCGGGGCCTTCGTCACCCTCAGGCACCGCGAGAGCCTCCGGGGCTGCATCGGCACCCTCCAGGGGGAGGCCCCGCTGGCCCTCACCGTGGCGAGGATGGCCCTCCGGTCCGGGTTGGCCGATCCGCGGTTCCCCCCGGTGGAGGCCGGGGATCTGGGCGGCCTGACCATCGAGGTCTCCGTCCTCACGCCCCTCCGCCCGGTGTCGGACTCCAGGGAAATCGTGCCGGGCCGGGATGGCGTTCTCCTCGAGAAGGACGGCCGCTCGGCCGTCTTCCTGCCCCAGGTGGCCACCGAGCAGGGCTGGGGACGGGAGGCCCTGCTGGACCAGCTCAGCCTGAAGGCCGGGCTGCCGAAGGGGGCCTGGCGCCAGGGTGCCCGATTCTGGACCTTCAGGGCCGAGGTCTTTGCCGAGCCGCGACGGCCATGAGACCCGGCCCCTCCGCCAGGCTGGCCCTCCCTGCCCTGGGCTGGGCCTCGCTCCAGGCGCAGGTGGGCCTGCTCCGGGAACTCCTGGTGGCGGCCTCGGGAAACGAATTGGCTCTGTTCCCGGGCCTGGCCTGCTGGATGACGGGCACCGCCCTGGGAGCCCTCGCCACCGGCCCCTCCCTCCGCCTCCCTCGCCTCCGGACCTGGACGGCCGTGCGGCTCGGCCTCCTGGGGCTCGCCCTCGCCGTGCCCGCCGCGGCCCTCCTGCTGCGCCTCCTCCGTCCCCTGGCGGCGGAACCGCCCGGGGTCCTGCTGCCCCTGGGCGTCCTCGCGCTGGGGACCGCCCCCGCCTTCGCCCTGCCGGGGCTGCTCTCGGGCTGGCTCTTCGCGCGGACGGCCGCCTGCGCCGCGGTGCAGGGGACTCCCCTGGGCACCGCCTATGGCCTCGAGAGCCTCGGCGGGCTCGCAGGGGGCCTCCTCGCCACCGTCCTGCCGGCCGCGGGCCTCGACACCCTCTCCGTGATCCTGGGGGCGGCCGGCCTGGCCGGTCTCGCGGCCGCGATGCTGGCGGACGGGGCCGGCCGGGCCGCCTGGCTCCCCGTGCCGCTCCTCCTGCTCGGTGCGCTCCCCTTCTCCCATCGCCTGGATCTGCGGCTCTCCCGGATCGCGCTCCCCGCCCTGGTGGACGTCCGGGACACCCCCTACGGCCGGGTGGCCGTGACCTCGCGGCTGGGGCAGTCCGCCGTCTTCCTGGACGGGGCGCTCGCCTTCGAGAACCAGGGCACCGCGGCGGAGGAGACCGCCCATGCCGCGGCCCTGATGGTGGAACGGCCCAGGCGGATCCTCCTCCTGGGCGGCGCGGCGGAGGGGCTCCTGCCCGAACTCCTCCAGCATCATCCGGCGCAGGTGGACTGCGTGGAGCTGGACTCCGGAGGCCTGGAGCTGGCCCTCCTCGCCGCCCCGGCCGGTACCCGTGAGGCCCTCGGCGCCCCCGGCGTCCGCCTGCTCCGCGCGGACCCCCGCCGCTTCCTGGAGACCGCGCGGGAGCGGTACGACCTGATCCTCTCCGTCCTTCCCGAGCCCCGCACCAGCGCCTCGAACCGGATGTGGACCCGGGAGGCCTTCGAGGCCTTCCGGCGCCGCCTCCGGCCGGGAGGGGTGCTCGCCCTGAGGCTGCAGGCGCCGGAGAACCTCTGGCCCCCCCTGGAGCGCCAGCGGGGCGCCAGCCTCCTCCGCGCCCTGCGCGGTCCCTTCCGGACGGTGCGTCTCCTGCCCGGCGCGGCGCCCCTGCTGTTGGCCTCGGACGGCCCGCTCCCTCGGGACGCCACCCTCCCGTTGGCGCGATGGCGGACCCGGGGCCTCCACACCCGGGCGGTGTCCGAAGCCTCGATGGCCTGGCGGCTGCAGGATCCCCGGGGGCCGGAGCTCGAGACGGCCCTGCAGGCGGAATCCGTCCCCTCCAACGAGGATGCCCGTCCCATCTGCCACCCGCTGACCCTGGCCCTCGGGCTGAGCCGCTTCGCCCCCCGCCTCTCCTCCGCCTCGCGGCTTCCGGCGCGCGCGTGGATGGCCGCAGCCATCCTGGCCCTCTGCGCCGCGGCAGGCCTCGCTGGCCTGGCTCTTCGCGCCCCCGCGCAACGGGAGGCCCTGGCCCTCGCCGCCCTCGCGGGAGCGGGCGGCATGTTGCTGCAGGCCTCGCTGCTCCTGGCGTTCCAGGCACGCCACGGGGTGCTCTACCAGGATCTGGGCCTCCTCCTGACCCTCTTCATGGGCGGCATGGCCGGGGGAGCCGCGCTCCGGACCCCCCGGCCGGGCCCCCTCCTGGCCGGCCTGGCAGGCCTGGCCCTGGCCTCCGCCCTCGCCGTGTCCCACCCCGCCCGCCTGCCCTGGGCCCTGGTCGCCGGGCTCCTCGCCCTGTCGGGTGCCACCGGCGGGGCCCTCTTCGGGACCGCGGGGCGGCTCGCGCCCGCCGGGAGCGGGCCCCTCTACGCCGCGGATCTGGCCGGCGGCTGCGCCGGGGCCCTCCTCGCGGGCCTCGGCCTGCCCTTCGTCAGCCTCCCGGCCGGTCCCCTCCTGGTGGCGGGCCTGGCCCTGGAGGCCCTGCTGCTGGGGAGGCCCGCCCGGCTCCGGGGGTGAGATGATGGCCCTGCCGCCGGGAGTCCATGCCCCTTCTCTTCGATGCCCACTGCCATCTCCAGGCCCTGGCTGCGGACGGGGCCGGATCGGCGATCGCGCGCGCCCGGGCCTCCGGTGTGGCCCGGATGGCCTGCTGTGCCACCGGCGAGGCGGACTGGGCGGCGGTCCAGGCCCTCGCCGGCGCCCATCCGGAGGTGGTCCCCCTGTTCGGTCTGCATCCCTGGAAGGCCGCAGGGGCCCGGCCGGGCTGGGAGGCCCGCCTGGAGGACCTGCTGGCCCTCAGCCCCGCCGGCCTGGGGGAATGCGGCCTCGACTTCTCCCGCCGGACCGCCGACCGGGAGGCCCAGGTCGCGGCCCTGCGCCTCCAGCTCCGCCTTGCGGGCCGCCTGGACCGCCCGGTCGCCCTCCACTGCGTGCGCGCCTGGGGCCCCCTCCTGGGCCTGCTGCGGGAGGCGGGTGTCCCGTCCGCCGGAGCCATGGTCCACGCCTTTTCCGGCAGCGCGGAGACGGCCCGGGAACTCCAGGACCTGGGCCTCTTCCTCTCCTTCACCCGCCCCGGACCTGCCCTGGGCGCCGTGCGGGAGGACCGCCTCCTGGTGGAATCGGATGGCGATCCCTCGGAGCTCCCCCGCAGGATTGCGGACCTGGCCACGGCCCGGGGCGTCTCCGCAGCCGCCCTGGGCGAGGCCGCCCGCCGGAACGCGGAGCGCCTGTTCGGGAGGACGCGCCCTTGAGGTGGTACGCGCGGACGGAGCTGCTCCTGGGCGAGGCCGCCCTGGCCCGCCTGGGACAGGCCCGGGTGACCGTCCTCGGCCTGGGCGGCGTGGGCTCCTTCGCCGTGGAGGCCCTGGCCCGGGCCGGGGTGGGGCATCTCAGACTGGTGGACCATGACGTGGTGGGTCCGAGCAACCTGAACCGCCAGCTCTACGCCCTCCGGAGCACCCTGGGCCGCCCCAAGGCGGAGGTGGCGGCCGAGCGGGTGCATGACATCAATCCGGACTGCGCGGTGGAGCCCTGCGTGGCCTTCATCCACCGCGACACCCTGCCCGCCCTCCTGGACCCCCGACCCGACGTGCTGGTGGACGCGATTGATTCCCTGAGCTGCAAGGTGGCCCTCCTGCACACCGCCCATGGAATGGGCATCCCCATCCTCTCGGCCATGGGCGCCGGCGGCCGCACGGACAGCAGCCAGGTACGCGTGGGCGATCTCGCCGCCACCCGGAACTGCCCCCTGGCGGCCCGGGTGCGCAAAGAGCTCCGCAAGCTCGGCATCATCCGTGGGATCCGCTGCGTCTACTCCCTGGAGCTCGCCGAGACCCGGCGCCCGGCGGATCCCCGGGACGTCGAGCCCCACCGCGGGCCCGGCCGGGTGCGGAGGCCCGTGGGCACCGTCCCCTACCTCCCCGCGATCCTGGGCCTCAAGGTGGCGGAAGAGGTGATGCGGATGATCCTAGGACGCATTGACCAATCTTTCCCGGCCTGTCTCACTGGTAAACAAGATTCATCCCGAATCATCTAGACAGTCCCGCTGGGACCGAATATCAATGGAAAACCTCAAGATGGAATCATTTGCGCCCGCCCGATTCTTTGGCCTTCGGACTGCCCTGCTTCCTTGGGCGGCCTTCGAAGCGTGGGGAGGGGACCTCGGCGACGCGACCCAGGTTGGCTCCCCGGAAGGTGGATCAGGGGTGTCGCGCACCCATCTCCGGACGCGGCTCCGCCTCCTCCTGGAGGATCCCACCTTCCGGGAGGCGCTCTTTATCGCATCTCCGGATCTTGACAAGGCCCTGGCCCACTGGTTGGCATCGCCCGACAGCGAGAAAGGCCAGCGGGCGGAACGGGCCGTGGTGCGCTACTTCGCCCGAATGTGCGGCCGTTCCACTCCCTTCGGCCTCTTCGCGGGCTGCTCCGTCGGGCGTGTGGCCGACGCCACCGACCTTCGGATCGGTGGGAAATCCCAGTACATCCGCCACACTCGACTCGACATGGACTACCTCTGCGCCCTGTCGGAGGCGCTTGCGAGGGAGCCTGCGCTCAGGCGGGACCTCCGGTTCCGCCCGAATTCGAGCCTCTATGCCGCAGGGGGACGGCTGCGCTATGCCGAGGTCCGCACCAAGGACAAGGCGCGGTCCTACCACCTCGTGGCCGTGGAGGAGACGCCCTACCTCCTGGATACCCTCACCCGGGCCCGGGATGGCGCCAGCCTCCGCACCCTCGCTGAGGCGCTGGTGGACGAGGAGATCACGCTGGAGGAAGCCGAAAGCTACATCCACGAACTGATCGAGAACCAGATCCTCCTTCCGGAGCTCCAGCCTGCCGTCACCGGGCCGGAGCCCATCCACGACCTCATCGCCCAGCTGGAACAGCTTCCGGAGGGGGCCTTCGCGGCCAGGACCCTGGACGCGGCCAGGCAGGCCCTAAAAGACATGGATGCGGCCCCCCTGGGCCTCTCCCAGGACCGCTACCTCCGGATTGCCAGCAGCCTACAGGCTTTGCCCACTAAGGTCGAGCTGAACCGCCTGTTCCAGACCGACCTGGTCAAGCCCTCACCGGAGGCCGTTCTCGGCCCCGAGGTGATGACGGAACTCCAGCGCGGCGTGGTTCTCCTCCACCGCCTCTTCGGAACCCGGGGAAGGGATCCCCTGTCAGCTTTCAAGGACGCCTTCCAGGCCCGATACGAAGAACGGGAAATCCCCCTCGTCGAGGCCCTGGACGAGGAAAGCGGCGTTGGCTTCGACACCTCCCAAAGTCCTGGCTCCGAGGGCTCCCCGCTGCTGGAAGGGCTCGCCTTCCCTGCCCGCGAGAGCGAGAGCACC
>DAIDKC010000128.1 GCA_027451045.1 Holophagaceae bacterium
CCCCAGATTATTCTGTTATAAGCATTTCGTTAATCTGTTAAGACACATTCATGACGCTCACAAAATAAAAGTCAAAACAACATATTGCACATGTTTACACATTCAATTAATAGTAAAAAATAAACAAATTTTGAATAATTCTTTAAATTTTCATGCTTGTCGAGACAGTGAGATTGTGACCCGTGACACTCGCCGCGCACGGGCCCGGGAAGTGTCACCGGATTTGCTGGCAAGCGGCTCATGGCCTGCAGGACGCGTCGGTACGCGTCAAGCCCCCCGATGCGGGGGGCTTGGGAAGGCGGCGGGGGAGTCGGGGTTCAGAATCCGTGGCCGGCGGGGTGGCTGGCGGCCTGGATGCGGATGAGGCTCGCGTCGAGCTTGGCCTGGGCCTTGGCCATGTCCTGCTCCGTCTTGGCCTCCTTGAGGAGCTTGAGGGCCCGTTGCCGGTCGGCCTCGGCGCGTTCCAGGTCAATCATCTCCACCGTCTCGCTCTCCCGGGCCAGGATGGTGACCCGCTCCGGCCCGACCTCGGCGAAGCCCCCGAACACGGTGATCCAGTGGCGGTGGCCGTTCTGGAAGTAGTAGAGCAGGCCGTCCCCCACCGGCGTCATGGTGGGGGTATGACCCGGCAGGATGCCGTAGTAGCCGCGGAAGGCGGTGGGGAACTGGACCTCCGATACATCGGCGGAGAACACCGGCCGCTCGGGGGTGACCACTTCCAGCTTGATGGATTGGGACATGGCGATCTCGTCGAAAGGCCAGGGAGGCGCGGAGGGCCCCCCGGGCTAGGGAAAGCGTGTCAGACCGCAGCCAGCTTCTCGGCCTTCTCGGCGGCCTCCTCGATGGTGCCAACGAGGTAGAAGGCCTGCTCGGGCAGGTGGTCCCACTTGCCGTCGCAGATCTCGGAGAAGCCCTTGATGGTGTCCTCGAGCTTCACGTACTTGCCCTGCATGCCCGTGAACTGCTCGGCCACGTGGAAGGGCTGGCTGAGGAAGCGCTGGATCTTGCGGGCGCGCGCCACGACGAGCTTGTCGTCGTCGGAGAGCTCGTCCATGCCCAGGATGGCAATGATGTCCTGGAGCTCCTTGTACTTCTGGAGGATGGCCTTCACGCGCATGGCGGTGCTGTAGTGGGCGTCGCCCAGGATGCGCGGATCCAGCAGGCGGCTGGTGGAGGCCAGGGGATCCACGGCGGGGTAGATGCCGAGGGCTGCGATCTCGCGGGAGAGGTTCGTGGTGGCGTCCAGGTGGGCGAAGGTGGTGGCCGGCGCGGGATCGGTGTAGTCGTCGGCGGGCACGTACACGGCCTGCACGGACGTGATGGAGCCCTTCTTCGTGGAGGTGATGCGCTCCTGAAGCTCGCCCATCTCCGTGGCCAGGGTGGGCTGGTAGCCCACGGCGGAGGGCATGCGGCCCAGCAGCGCGGACACCTCGGAGCCGGCCTGGGTGAACCGGAAGATGTTGTCAATGAAGAGCAGCACGTCCTTGCCCTCCTGGTCGCGGAAATACTCCGCGACGGTCAGGCCGGTCAGCGCCACGCGGGCACGGGCTCCGGGGGGCTCGGTCATCTGCCCGTAGATCAGGGCCACCTTGGACTTGCTGATGTCGTCTTTGTTGATGACGCCGGAATCCATCATCTCGTGCCAGAGGTCGTTGCCCTCGCGGGTGCGCTCGCCTACGCCAGCGAACACCGAGTAGCCGCCGTGGCCCTTGGCGATGTTGTTGATGAGTTCCATGATCAGCACGGTCTTGCCCACACCGGCGCCGCCGAAGAGGCCCGTCTTGCCGCCTTTCGCGTAGGGC
>DAIDKC010000129.1 GCA_027451045.1 Holophagaceae bacterium
GCCTCTGGATCGGCTTCGAGGGGGCCGGGCTCGTCCGGAGGACCGCCCAGGGGCGCCTGGAGCACCTCCCGTGGTCCGGGACCTCCTCCTGGACCCCCGAGGCCCTCCTGGAGGACAGCACCGGCGCCCTCTGGATCGCCACCCGGGAGGAGGGCCTCCACCTCCTGGGCACGCCCCTCTTCCAGCCCATCCCCACCGCCAGCGCCGCCCGCATGGTCTGCGAGGACAGCCTGGGAGGCCTGTGGTGCCTCACGGACGACCATCGCCTGGTCCACTGGGACCGGGGGCGCCCGGCGGCCACCGTGGGCGCGGGGGATCTCACCGCTCTGGCCCCCCGCCGGGCGGGCGGACTCTGGCTCGGGACCCGCGAGGGGACCGTGGAGCAGCTGGTGGGCGGGCAAATCCGGCGCCTCGCCCTCCCGGGCCTGCCGCAGGGGGTGGCCGTGGAGGCCCTCTACGAGGACGGTTCCGGCCATCTCTGGGTCGCGTGGGACCGGGAGGGTCTCGCCTGCCTGACCCTCGCCACGTCGGCCCTCGAGCGCTTCCCGGCGGACCGCAACGTCACCGCCTTCGCCCAGGGACCGGACGGTACCCTCTACCTGGGGAGTCGGAGCCTGGGCCTCGGCGTCCTCGCCGGGGGCCGGGTGACTTGGATCAGGCCGCCGGAGGCGGCGGAAGCCCCGGGGGTGCTGGCCCTGCTGCCCGACCCGGCCGGCGGTCTCTGGGTGGGCACCCAGTCGGGGCTGCGCCGCTTCAAGGCGGGTGCCTTCCGCCCCCTCCCGCCCCTTCCGCCCCTCCTCCAGGAGCCCATCCACGCCCTGCTGGGCGGGGAAGGCGGCCACCTGTGGCTGGCCACCGCCCAGGGCGTCCTGCGGGTGGCGCGGAAGGCGCTCCTGGAGGGGGGCGGCTGGCCCGCCGGCATGGTGATCTACGACCAGCGGGACGGCCTGCCCAGCCAGGAGCCGAGTCGCGCCCCCCAGCCCACCGCCTGGCAGACGCGGGACGGCGACCTCCTGTTCGCCACGGGCCGGGGCCTCGCGTTCCGCGATGCGCGCCTCCTGCCGCCGCCCCCCCTGCGCTTCAGGCTCCGCCTGGAAGGCCTCCGCCTGGACGACCGGTCCCGTCCCCTCGGCGTCCCCCTGCGGATCCCCCCCGGGCCCCACCGCCTGGAGATCGCCTACACCGCAGCCTGCCCGGCGGCGGGGGACCGGATCCGCTTCCGCACGCGCCTCGAGGGGTTCGACACAGCTTGGCAGGACGCCGGGAACCGCCGCCTGGCCACCTACGCCAACCTCCCCCCGGGCACCTACCGATTCCACCTCCAGGCCTGGAGCCTGCTGGACGAATCGCCGCCCCAGGAAGTCACCCTCCCCTTCCAGGTCCAGCCCTACCTCTACCAGCGCCCGGCCTTCTGGATCCTCTGCGGGCTGGCGGCCCTCGCCTTCGCGGGATGGCTGCACCGCCTCCGCCTCCAGCAGCTGGAGGCCCGCTCCGCCGTGCTGGCCGAACGCAACCGGATGGCCCGGGAGATCCACGACCACCTGGCCCAGGGATTCACGGGCGTGCTCCTCCAGATGGAGGCGGCCGAGGCCCAGCTGGAGCGCCTCGAGGGCGATCCGGGGCCCGTGCTGACGCGGCTGGAGCGTGCGCGCCAGCTGGCGGCGGACAGCCTCCAGGAGGCGCGGCGGTCCGTGCTGGCCCTCCGCCCGCGCAAACCCGAAGGCACGGACCTCCTGGGCGCGCTGCGGGCCCTGGCGGATCGCCTCCTGGACGGCACCGGCATCGAGGTCACCTTCCGCCAGGAGGGGCGGCCCCGTCCCCTGCGGGACGCCCTCGAG
>DAIDKC010000130.1 GCA_027451045.1 Holophagaceae bacterium
GAGCGCCCGTGACCCTCGCAGCGGCCCTCCTCTGCACGGTCCTGCTCCTGGCTGGCGCCTTCTTCGTGCTGGCCGAATTCTCCGCCGTGCGCGTCCGGCCCACCCAGCTGGAGGCCTGTCTGGCGGAGGATCCCCGCGCCCGCCAGGCCCTGGAGGTCCACGGGAACCTGGCCCACCACCTCTCTGCCATCCAGGTGGGCGTCACCCTGTGCGCCCTGGCCCTGGGCGCGGTGGGGGAGGAACTCTTCGCCGGCCTCTTCCAGCCCCTTTTCGGGCGCATCCCGTGGCCCGGCCTCCGCCTGCCCCTCGGCAGCGGCATCGCCCTCCTGCTGATGACCACCCTCGACGTGGTGCTGGCCGAACTGGTGCCCCGCAGCGTGGCCATCCAGGCCGCGACGCCCTGGGCCCTCCGCACGGCCCGCCCGCTCCTGGCCTGGTCCAGGCTGGTGGCGCCCCTTACCGGGGGGCTCACCCGGGCCAGCCGCCTCGTCCTGCGGGGCTTCGGCCTCCGTCCGGGTGATCCCGAGGACGCGCTGCCCTCGGAGGAGGAGTTCAAGCGGATGCTGGAGCACAGCCAGGCCCAGGGCCGGCTGGAGCTCCGGCGCAAGGAGCTCATCGCCAACCTCTTCGACTTCAGCCGCCGCACCGTGAAGGAGATCGCCGTGCCCCGCGCGCGGGTGGTCTGCTTCGACCTCCAGCACAGCCTCGAGGAGAACCTGGTCCTGGCCCGGGCGACCTCCCACACGCGGATCCCCCTGGTGGACGGCGACCTCGACCGGGTGGTGGGCGTCGTCCACCTCAAGGAGCTGCTCTGGGCCCTGCACGACGGGACGGGGGTGCCCGACCTGCGGAGCTTCGCCCGGTCCGCCTTCTTCGTGCCGGAGATGAAACCCATCCAGGGGCTCCTCCTGGAGTTCCAGCAGCGCAAGCAGCACCTCGCCCTCATGGTGAACGAGCACGGTGGCGTGGACGGCCTCGTCACCCTGGAGGACGTGCTCGAGGAACTGGTGGGGGAGATCCAGGACGAGTTCGACCGCGAGGCCATCCAGCTCCGGCGCACCCGGGGGGGCGGGTGGCTGGCCCAGGGGAACGTCCTGCTGGAGCAGCTGGAAGACCATCTGCACCTGGAGCTCCAGGCCTCGGAGGGCTCGGTGAGCCTGGGCGGCTACCTCCAGGAGAGGCTGGGCCGCGTCCTCCGGCCCGGGGACGAGCTGTGCATCCAGGGCTGGCACATCCGCGTGCTCTCCATGCGGGGGTTGGCACCGGGACAGTTCCTGCTGCGGCCCCTTCCGCCGGAGGAGGGCGATGCCGGAACGCCTTGACGCCTTCCTCCTGGCGGCGGGCCTGGGCACCCGCATGGGCGCCCTGAGCGTCTGCCTGCCCAAGCCGGCCTGGACCCTGAGGGGCCGTCCCCTCCTCCAGTGGGGTGCCGAGGCCCTCCGGGCGACCGGCGCCGTGCGGATCGCCTGCAATGCCCACCTGCATCCGGACCGCCTCCGGGCCGTGAGCCGCGGGATCGAGGTGTGCGACGAGCCCCTGCTCATGGGCAGCGCCGGGGGGCTGCGCCACGCCCTCGGCCGGGTGGAGGCCGAGCTGCTGGTCTGGAACGCGGACATATGGGCCGACGCCGTGCCCTTCGACCGTCTGCGCAGCCGCCACCGCGAGGCCCGGGCGGAGGTGAGCTGGCTCCTGGTCCCCCACCCCGGAGGACCCTGGAATCCCGTGTGGATGGACGCGGAGGACCGCATCCTGCCCAAGGGCGTGCCCGGGCCCCGGGGCCCCTTCCACTTCACCGGGGCCGCCGCATGGTCCCCCGGGGCCCTGGCCCTCCTGCCCGAGGGGCCGAGTGAGATGGACGGCCTGCGCCCCCGCCTGGCGCGGCATCTCGGCGTGGTGGTCGAGCCTTTCCCCTGGCGCGAGGTGGGCACGCCGGACGCACTGATCGAGGCCGCCGGACTCCTCGCCCCGGAGGCGGAAGGCCGACTGCCCGGGTGCTACGTCCACCCTGGAGCCCGGCCCGCCGGCCGGCTGGCCCGCTGCATCCTGGGCCCGGGCGCCGCCCCTCCTCCCGCCATCACCGACGAGGCCGCCCTGTGGTTCTCGGAGGGCGGGAACCAGGTGCGCCTGGCTTTGTAGCGGGAGCTGCTCCTCCCCCGGGATGGGAGTACTCTGGTCGGATGGATCCCCGTCTTGCCCGAGCCCTGGAGCGCTGGAACCTGAAGGCTCCGCGCCCCCTGGCCGGGGACGCCGGGGCCCGCCAGTACCTGAGGGTGGACCACCCGCTGGTGGGCACGGCCCTGGTGGTGCTGCACCCCCTGGACACCCCGGAGAAGCCCGACGACAGCTACTTCGAGTTCCGGGCGCTCCAGGCCTTCCTCGATCCCGTCATCCACGTGCCCACCATCCTCCAGTTCCACGACGAGGACCGCTGCCTCCTGGTGGAGGATCTGGGGGACACGACCCTGGAGCGCCGGCTGGTGGAGCACCCGGAGGAGGAACTCCGCTGGGCCGAACAGGCGGGCTGGCTGCTGGCCACCCTGGCAGGGCCTCTCACCCTGGGCGCGCCGGGCCACACCTTCTTCATGCAGCGCTCCTTCGACGGGCCCAAGTTCGCCTTCGAGTGGGAGTACTGCCGTGCGAACTTCTTCCGCGGCTTCCTGGAGAAGGATCCCCCCCGGTGGCTGGACCGGTTCATGGAGGAGGTGCATGCCAGCTTGGAGACGCGGGCCCGCTTCTTCGTCCATCGGGACTTCCACGTGCGGAACCTCATGGTCCACGGGGACCGCCTGGTGGTGCTCGACTTCCAGGACGCGCGGCGCGGCGCGGCCACCTACGACCTGGCCAGCATCCGCTACGACGGCTACTGGGACTGGTCCGAGGAGGCCGCGCGCCGGCTGCAGCAGCCCCTTTCGGAGGAGCTGGGGTGGAGTCCGGAGGACCTCGGCGACGAATTGAACCTCAGTGCCATCCAGCGCAACTTCAAGGCCCTTGGCACGTTCGGCTTCCAGGTGGCCCACCGGCACCAGGCCCGTTTCGCGCCCGCCATCCCCAGGACGCTCCGGCACCTGAGGCGGCATTTCGAGCGCATGAACCACCGGGAGGGTGTGCTCGCCTGCGAGCACACCCTGCGCCTGGCGGAGGATCGGCTCCTGAGGGGCTGACCGCGCCCTACTTGCCCTTGCCCTTCGCCGTGACCTCGATCTGGGAGGCGAAGTAGATCATGGGGAAGGTGCGGTTCAGGGTCCGGCTCTTGAAGTTCTGCATCGGCATGTTCAGGGGTACCACGACGGTGTCGCCCACCGCGACCTTGAACTGGCCGGTGGCGGCCCAGATGTCGCCCTGGGGCGTCTTCACCCGCACGTAGGTGTAGGTGGAGGCGTTCATGGTCTCCTCCACCTGGCCTGTGGCGGTGGCGGCGGGCGAGGGCGCGGCCGGCATGCCGGACATGCCCGGCATGTCGGCGGGAGCGGCGGCCGGGGCGGCGGGGCCGGTGGGGGCCGCCGTGACGGGCGCGGAATCACGGTGGCAGGCGCCCAGCAGCGCGAGCAGGGCGGTGCCGGCAAGGAAGGTCGGGATGCGGGTCACGGGGAACCTCGAAAAGCCCATGGTACCAGGATGGTCCCGGGAGGGTGGGCCGGGTACCATGTACGGCGACCCCCCAGCCCGTGGCTCCCATGTCCCTTTCCGCCCTGCTGCGCCAGTGGTTCCCCCGCGCGTCCGGGCCCGAGCCGACCCGGTGGGCGGCGCCCAGGACCCTGGACCGGGGGCGGGTGGGGCGCCCCCAGATCGCCATGGACGCCCAGGGCAACGCCCTGGCGGCTTGGCACCACCGGGGCCAGGACCACGAAGGCGTCTACATCTGCCGCTTCCATGCCGACCAGGGGGCCTGGGACCTCGTGCCCCGGCGCCTCGACAGTGCCCGCACCGAGGCCCGGGCCCCGGAGCTGGCCATGAACATCCGAGGCGAGATGGCGGTGGTCTGGCACGAGCGCGAGGATGGCCTGTCCCGGGTCTGCGCCCGCCACATGCTGGGAGCCGCGGAGACCTGGGTGCCCTACCCCCTCGTACTCCAGTCCAGTCCGGGCGAGGTGCTCGGCCTGCATGCCGCCATGGACGACGGCGGAGGCCTCCACGCCCTGTGGTGCCTGAAGGAGGGCTCGGCCTACCAGGTGTTCACCTGCGGCTACGATCCGGGCACGGGCGCGTGGGACGGGGCGCCCACCCCCCTGGGCCAAGTCTCCCGGGTTCCGGTCTACCCCCAGTTGGCCCTCAACCGCCACGGGCACGGCCTGGCGGTCTGGAGCGAGGGGCAGGGGGCCGAGGGCCGGGTGGTGGCCTGCCACTTCGATCCCGGGGGCCGCTGCTGGAGCGACCGGCCGACGCTGGTGGCGCCAGCTCCTGCGGGCTACATCCGCATGGCCCTGGACGCCCGGGGCGGCGCCATCATCCTGTGGGTGGGCGAGGGGGAGGGCGGGCTCCAGGTCCTCCATGCCAGCCACCTGGATCCCCGCAGCCTCGAGTGGAAGGCCCAGCCTGCCTTGGCCGCTGGGCGGACGATCCGCTGGCCCCTGGTGGGCCTGGACGACCAGGGCCATGCCCATGCCCTCTGGCGGCAGGAGGTGGCGGGAACCCTGAAGCTGTTCACCAAGCGGTTCGCGGAAGGCCGATGGGACGAGCAGCGGTTCCTCCTGGTGGAGGACCTGGGACAGAGCGAGGCCCATGCCCTGATGGTGAACGCCTCGGGCCAGGCCCTGGCCGTCTGGTGCCAGAACCGCGACGGACAGGCTTCCGTCTGCGTGCGCCGCTTCGACGGCACGGCCTGGAGCCCCCACCCCCTGCTGCTCGGCGCGCCGGGCCGGGAGGCCCGCGATCCCGCCGCCGCCCTCACCGCCTCCGGGCACGTAGCGGTGGTCTGGCGGCAGGGGGGCGAGAACGACGGCCTCATCCTGAGCGCGGTGGGAGAGGTCTAACGCACGCGCTCAGCCCCATGTCGGACGCCGGCGTTCAAACGTACGGGGTTCCTGCAGCAGCTCGTCCACGAAGGCCGGCACCAGTTCGGTGGCCTTCCCGACGCGGTGCTCCAGGAAGTTGTCCACGACCTTGCTGGGCTCGAGGTTGAGCTCCAGGGTGTGGCACCAGGGCTGGACCGACTCGACGAACCCGGCTGCC
>DAIDKC010000131.1 GCA_027451045.1 Holophagaceae bacterium
GAGCTGGAGCAGATCCTGCTGCTGCCCCTGCTTCCGCTGCTGGACGCCCCCTGGCGGCTCGAGCACCTGGAACGCTACGGGATCCCCCTGGCGGTTCCCAGACTCGAGCTGCCCCAGGCTCCCCTCTGGGGTGCCACGGCCTACGTGCTCAAGGCTTGGCTCGACGTGCTGAGGACCACCTGAGGCCGCGAGGAGGAACGGCCCGTTCCCCCCGGCAGGCCTACTTCTTCTTCGCCTCCACCTTGGGCGTACCGTCCTTCTCGAGGTACTTCGCGGGCTGCTTCTCGAGGGCCTCCCCGCACTGCTTCCCGCACACGCGGTAGGTGCGGCCATGCACCACCACGGTCGGCGCCGTGTCGGGCACGGTCATTCCGCAGACAGGATCCTTGTGGTTGGTGGCAGGCCTCGGCTTGGCGTGGGGCGGGGCCACGAGGAAGGCTAGGGTGAGCAGGGGGGCGAGCATGGTGCCTCCTTGAAAGCTCCGTTAGTGGAAGCAGTGGCCTTCCACTTCGTCGAACTGCGGATTGATGGCGTAGTGCCCCGTGGCATCAATGAAGCCCCACTTCCCGTCGGCCTTCACCGCGGCGAGGCCTGTGGCCGGATCGAAGGGACGCGCCTTGTCGAACTGGGGATTGACGACGAAGTGCCCCGAGCGGTCAATGTAGCCCCACTTGTCCAGCTTGACGGGCGCGAGGCCGGTGGCCCCGTCGAAGGCAAGCGCCTCGTCGAACTGGGGATTGATGGCGTAGCGGCCGGTGCGGTCCACGTAGCCCCACTTCCCCCCCAGCTTCACGGGAGCGAGCAGGAGGTCGGCCCTGACGCCCACGTGGGATCGCGCGGGCCGCGGATGTCGGGGCGGAGCAGGCGCCGCGGCCAGCAGGGCCGGCAGGAGGAGAGGCCAAAGAGAGCACTTCATCGGAACCTCCGCGGGAAGCATAGCGGCGGGTCCCGGATTCCGCCATCCGGGACCCGCGCCGGGCCGAGCTACATGCCCTTCATGCCCTTCATGGTGGAGGCCTTCCGGGCCTGCGCCGCATTCCTGGGCGTCCCGTCCTTCAGGAGGTACTTCCCGGGGTCGGCCGTCAGCTTGGCCTTGCAGCTGGAGCAGCAGACGTAGTAGGCATGGCCCCAGACATGGACGACGGGGCTCTTGCCCGGCGTCACGGGATTCCCGAGCACGGGGCAGATCCGGTTGGTGGGTGCGGCCACCCTGTGCGTGACGGCGCCGGGACGGGCATGGGCGGCAGGGGTCCCGGGAGCGAGGAGCATCAGGCCAGCGAGGATGGTGTTGAACATGGGAACTCCATGGGAAAGGAGGCGGTCCGCCTCGGGTCAGGCCGGCTCGGCGCCGGCGGGGTCAAATGTCACGGGGCCTTCCACCACCTCCTTGCGCTTCCAGAGGTAGTAGATGGGTGGATAGACGAGCAGTTCGAGGATGAAGCTGGTGGCGAGTCCCCCCACCATCGGCGCGGCGATGCGCTTCATCAGGTCAGCACCGGTCCCGACACTCCACATGATGGGCAGCAGGCCCATGAAGGCGGCGCATACGGTCATGGCCTTGGGCCGGACGCGCTTCACGGCCCCGTGGATGATGGCCTCCACCAGGTCGCCCGAGGTCTTGAGGCGCCCTTCCTGCCTGGCCTCGTCGTGGCTGAGGTCCAGGAAGAGCAGCATGAACACGCCGGTTTCGGCGTCCAGGCCCATGAGGGCGATGAGGCCCACCCACACGGCAATGCTCATGTTGTAGTGCAGGACCCACAGCAGCCAGAAGGCGCCGATGGCCGAGAACGGCACTGCGAGCATGACGATGCCTGCCTTGAAGGCGGACCTGGTGTTGGCGTAGAGCAGGCCGAAGATCAGCACCAGCGTGATGGGGAGTACCAGCTTGAGCCGCGCCTTGACGCGGAGCATGTTCTCGTACTGGCCGCTCCAGACAAGGCTGTAGCCTGCGGGGAGCTTCAGGCCCTGGTCAATGGCGGCCTTGGCGCGCTCCACGTAGGTTCCGACATCCACCTTGGAGGTGTCGAAATCCACCAGGACATAGCCGCTCATCTGGCCGTCCTCGTCCCGGGTCATGGCGGGACCCTGGGTCCACTTCACGTCGGCGATCTCCGAGATGGGGATGGTGGATCCGTTGGGCAACGGCACCAGCACACGGTCCAGGGCACCGGGCGTTTCACGAAAGTCCCTCGCGTAGCGGACATTCACGGGGTAGCGGGCCCGGCCGTCGATCACGGTGGTCTGGTTCTGGCCGCCCACGGCGGTCATGACCATCTGGTTGGCGTCCGCTACGCTCAGTCCGTAGCGGGCGAGGGCGTCCCGCTTCAGGTCGAAGTCCACGAAATAGCCCTGGGCCACCTTCTCCGCGAAGGCGCTCCGCGTGTCGGGCACCTTCTCGAGGATGCTCGCGGCCTGCTCGGCGATGGACTGGATCACGGTGAGGTCCGGGCCGTTGATCTTGAGGCCCACGGGGGTCCTGATGCCCGTGCTGAGCATGTCCAATCGAGCCTTGATAGGCATGGTCCAGGCGTTGGTCACCGCGGGGAGCTGGACGACCCGGTTCAGGTCGTTGACGATGTCCTGCTCGGTGATCCGGTCCCGCCAGATGGGACGCAGGATGCGCTGGAGCCATGCGGGGGCCCAGCTCGAGTACCAGCGCGGCCGCTTCCGCCATTCCGATTCGGGTTTCAGCTCGATGACCGTCTCCATCATCGAGAACGGGGCGGGATCCAGGGCCGTGTCCGCCCGTCCGGCCTTCCCGAAGACCCGGGCCACCTCCGGCACGGTGCGGATGAGCCGGTCCTGGATCTGGAGGAGGTGCTGGGCCTCGGTCTCCGAGATGCCGGGGTCGGTGGTGGGCATGTAGAGGATCGTCCCCTCGTCGAGCGGCGGCATGAACTCGCTGCCCAGGTGCATGAAGACCGGGATGGTCACCAGAACCAGAAGGGCCGCCGCCGCGAGGGTGGCCTTGGCGTGGCGGAGCACGAACCGGCACGGGGGTTCGTAGATCCGGTGGAGGAAGACGCTGATGGGATGCTTCTGCTCCGGATAGTAGGTCCCCACCGCGGCGTGGGTGGCGAGCTTCGCGAGCCACTTCGGCCGGAATCGGAAGGGCTCGATCCGCGCGAAGAGCATCCGCATGGCCGGATCGAGGGTCAGGGCCAGGATGGCCGCGATGGCCATGGCCAGGTTCTTGGAGTAGGCGAGGGGCTTGAAGAGGCGCCCCTCCTGGTCCACCAGGGTGAAGATGGGCATGAAGCTAACGGCTACCACGAGCAGGCTGAAGAAGACGCTGGGACCCACCTCCAGGAGGGCGCCCAGGCGCACCTCGTGGAAGTCCCCGGGCTTGCCTGCCGCGATCCACCGCTCGATCTTCTTGTAGGCGTTCTCGACCTCGACGATGGCGCCATCCACCAGCACGCCTATGGAGATGGCGATGCCCGAGAGGGACATGAGATTGGCGTTCTGCCCGATCCCAAGCAGGGGGATGAAGGCGAGGGCCACCGCGAAGGGGATGGTCACGATGGGCACCAGGGCCGAAGGCACGTGCCATAGGAAGACCAGGATGACGAGGGATACGACGATCATCTCCTCGATGAGCTTGTCCCTGACCGTCGAGATGGCGCGCTTGATGAGGGTGCTCCGGTCGTAGACAGGGACGATCTCGACGCCCGGCGGAAGCCCCTTCTTCAGCTCCGCCAGCTTCGCCTTGACCCGGTTGATGACGTTGAGGGCATTCTCGCCCTGGCGCATCACCACGGTCCCCACCACGACATCCCCCTGGCCGTCCAGGTCGGTCAGGCCACGCCGGATGTCAGGTCCCAGGGAGACGTTGGCCACGTCGCCGATCCGCACAGGTGTCCCGTTGTCGGCCCGGAGGACTGCATCGGCGATGTCTGCGGGGGTGTGGACATACCCCCGCCCGCGGACCATGTTCTCGTGGCCGGCATACTCGATGAGGCGTCCGCCCACCTCCTGGTTGGAGTCCTTCACAGCCTGGATGACGGCGCTGATCGGGATCTTGTAGGCAGCGAGCTTGTTGGGATCCACGCTCACCTGGAACTGGCGAACCTGCCCCCCGACGGTGGCCACCTCGGCGACCCCCGGGACGCTCTGGAGGGCGTAGCGAAGATACCAGTCCTGGTAGCTGCGGAGCTCGTCCTGGCTATGCTTGCCGCTGCGGTCCACCAGGGCGTACTGGTAGACCCAGCCCACGGAGGTCGCATCCGGACCTAGCTCCGTCTTCACGCCGGAAGGAAGGCTGCCGCTGATCTTGCTGAGGTACTCCAGCACTCGGCTCCGCGCCCAGTAGATGTTCGTCCCGTCCTTGAAGATCACGTAGACATAGCTGTAGCCATAGTCGGACTGGGCCCGGATGGCCTTCACACCGGGCGCGCCAAGGAGCGCGGTGACGATGGGATAGGTCACCTGGTCCTCGATGACATCAGGTGCCTGGTCCCAGCGGGAGTAGACGATCACCTGGGTGTCGCTGAGGTCTGGGATGGCATCCAGGGGGATGCGCTTCATGCTCCACACGGCGAGGACCAGGAGGAGGCCCGCGGAAGCGAGCACCAGCCATCGGTTCTGGGCCGAGAATCGGATCACCTTCTGCAGGAAGGTGGGTTTGTCAGGATCGTAGGTGGCGTGCCCGCTCATGGCTTCTCCGGCTGGGCAGGGGCCGAGGCAAGCTGGGCCAGGGCGGCCTTGAGGCGGGATTCCGAATCCACCAGGAAGCTGGCGCGGGTGACGACCTGCTCGCCGGGTTCAAGGCCGGAGAGGATCTCCACCCGGTCGCCGTCGGTGCGGCCCGTGACCACGGTCCGGGGCTCGAAGTGGCCATCGCCGAGGGACACGAAGACCACCTTGTTCAGCCCCGCATCGAGCACCGCATCCAGCGGGATGAGGAGCCCCTGCTTGTCCCTGCCGTGGATGACCGCGGTTCCGAACATCCCCGGCTTGAGTTCGTCGTGGGGATTGGCGAAGGCTAGGCGCGCGTTCACGGTCCGGGTCTTGGGGTCCAGCACGGGATCCATGAAGGCCACGCGCCCGTCGAAGGTCCGCCCGGGAAGGGCCTGGAGCGTGAACTCCGCCCGGGACCCCACATGGATCCGCGACAGCTCCGGCTCGTAGAGGGCCGCCTGCACCCACACCCGGCTGAGGTCGGTGATCTCGAAGGGGGCATCGCCTGGGCCCACCCGGGACCCCTGCACCACGTTCTGGGCGGTCACCACGCCGGAAATGGGGGAACGCAGCACGAGGTCCTTCTCCACTCGGCCCGTCTTCGCGAGCCTGTCTATCTCGGAGGCCGGGACATCCCACAGGCGCATCCGTTCCCGGGCGGCCTGCACCAGTTCGTTGCCGCTGGACCGATAGTCCCCCTTGGAGAGCGCCCGGGCCGTCTTGAGGGCCAGGAGGTACTCCCGCTGCGAGCTCACGAAATCCGGACTGTAGATGCTGAAGAGGGGCTGCCCCTTGGCCACGGCCATCCCCAGGAAGTTCACGTAGAGCCGGTCAATGAATCCATCCACTTTGACGTTGATCTTGCGCACGCGGGTCTCATCCACCGCGACTGTCCCCACCGTCGTGACGGTGCCATTCACGTTGCCCATCTCCGCCGTGGCGGTGGTGAGCCCGATGAGCTGCTGGCGGGCGGGATCAATGGTGACGGTCGTCCGGCCCGCCACCGGGGCGGCCTGGCCCGCCACGTCGCTCTCGTAGACGGGCACGTAGTCCATGCCCATCTCGTCCTTCTTCGGGACGGGCGAGGTCACCTTGGGATCCATGGGCGAGCGGTAGAAGAGCACCCGCCCCTCCCCGGAGGTCGAGGATGCCTGGGGCGCCTCGGAGGTTGCAGGGGCCGGAGGGGAGTGGCGGCGGCCCAGCAGCAGCCAGGTGCCTCCGGCCCCGGCCGCGAGGCCCAGGGCCAGCACACCCATGAGCTTGAAGGGAGATCCGGATTTCCCGGGTTCGGGTTCGAATTCAGCGGACATGGCGGAAGGCCTCACATGGAAGATGCGGAAGACGAGGTGGACGCGGCGGGGGCGGCTTCGCCGGAACCCATGGCGAGGGATGGGGTGCCCAGGCTGCCGGCGGTGATGGCGGGGGTGGGCCCCAGGTCGAAGGCCCGGAGCGCGATCTCCTGGGCCTGGGCCTGGGCCAGGATGGCCAGGTAGCTCGAGCGGTCCGACACCCAGCCGTCGAGGGATTCCAGCACCGACAGGAAGGGGACCTTCCCCGCCTCGTACTGCGCCATGGCGGAATCGAAGGCGGCCTCGCTCTGGACCAGCAGACCCTCCCGGTAGATCCGGGCCGAGGCCTCCGCGGCGCCGAGGGCGGCTAGCCGCTCCCGGGTCCGCTGGCGGAGCAGCGTCCGGACGGACTGGACCGCCTGGCTGCTCGCCTGCTTCCTCCACTCCTGCTCGGCCACGGCCCGGTCCTGCTTCTGGTGGGCGTAGATCGGCAGCCCGATGGAGACGCTCACCTGCCACATGGGATCCAGGCCGCCCCGGGGCATGAGGCCGGCGCTGACGGCGAAATCGGGGCGCACATCCAGCTTCGCCAGGTCGAGGCTGCGCTCGGACTGCGCGAGGCTGCGCCGAGCATAGGCGAGATCCGGACTGGCGGCCTCGGCGCGCTGCATCCAGACCCGCTCGCTCTCGAGGGACGGCAGCGGCAGGCTCTCCACGGTCGCGGGGGTGGCCAGGGGCGCAGTGGAGGGCCGCACCCGGATCCGGTTGAGGGTGGCCAGCAGGCTGGACTCCTGGGCCTGGAGGTCGAGACGCGTCTGCTGCAGCCGGGTGCGTTCCAGTTGGGCCCGCAGCAGATCGGCCTGGCTCGCCTGGCCCACCTGGTAGCGGACCCGGGCGCTGCCTTCGGCCTGCCGGAGGTAGGTCGCCTGCTGGTCCAGCAGCCCGAGCTGCTCCCGGACTAGGATGAGGCCGACGTAGGCCCGCTCCAGGTCTGCCAGCAGGGACAGGCGGGTCCGGGCCAGGGCGGCATCCTGGACACGCACGCCCAGGGCGGCCACCTTCTCGCGGGCATCCCGCTTGCCCGGCCAGGGAAGAGGCTGGGTGACCATGATCTGGTAGTACGACGTGGGCATCTTGCCCACCTGGAGGCCGTGGAAGCCGTCGTTCTGGAGGCCCAGGCTGAGGGAGGGATCCGGCAGGGCCTTGGCCTGGGGGATCCGCTCGCGGGAGGCGGCCACCTGGGAACGGGCCTCGGCGAGGTCGGGGTTCCGACGGATCGCCTCCTGGACGAGAGAGGAAAGGACGGGATCCTCGATGCCCGTGTGAGCGGGCTTCGGGGTCTGGGCGACCGCCGCCGGGGCGGCCAGGAGGATGGCCAGCGCGGGCAGCAGGCGCAGGGGGCTGCGCATCGGGGACTCCTGCAGGAAGAAGGGTGGAAACGAAGGGAGTGTGTGGCCCCGGCACGGCCGGGCCAGAGGACGGCACCCCTCAGATCCGCAGCAGCCTCAGCCGAGCCAGGCGACCCCGCCCGCCCGGGCCCCCGAGCGGTCCCCCTCCAGCATCCGGGACAGGGAACGCCATCCCGGCCTCGCACAGCTGCCCGGCCTGAACGGCGAGCCAGCCCGGCCAGGGGCGGGGCTCATGGCCTGGACGCCCCCCGTCCTCGTGGGCGCCCGCCACCGTCCGCTGGTCGAACAGCGCCTGGGAGCCTCCGGTCCGGGGAGCGGACTTGCAGCAGGGGCCGGAGGTCCCGCAGGCCGATCGCCCTGCATGGCCCCCCTGACAGCAAGGGCAGGCGGCCCGTGCCTTGGGGGATTCCGAACCGCGTCCTCCGCCCAGGAGCCCGCCCTGGATGCCCACAAGCATCACGACAGCGAACAGGACGGACCACCAGCGGCGCACGCGCGACTCCTTCCAGACAAGGGTAGAAACATGGCCGGGCAATGCAATCGCAAATGCGTCACAACAGGGAATTTCATCTTCGCTTCAGGTTCGGGCCGACCTTGTGATCCAGGCCACACGAATTCACCACCCCGTTTCACGGGGATTTCATTTTCGCGCTCCAGGATTCACTCCGTATTGATGACCCAAGGGCCACCAATCCCTCAGGGAAGCGGCCCGGTCTTTCCCCTCCCCCCCTCCTCTGGAGTCATGCATGAAAGTGATCCGAACGCTCATCCTGCTGCTCGGGACCGGCCTCCCGATGCTGGCCGTACCCGCCTGGGCCCGCCTCACCGGCATGTCCTGCGAGGACTGCCACCAGCTGCCCACCTTCCAGCTCACCGCCATGGGCCTCGAATTCCAGCGCAACGGCGCACGCCTGGATCCCACCCACTTCGATGCGTCGGACGCCTCCGCCCAGAAGCTGGGCAACTATGCCTCCCTGACGCTGGAGGCCAGTTCCACAGCCGTGAAGGGGACCAAGCCCACCATCCAGACTTCCCAGCCTGACATCCAGCTCGTTTCCGGCGGCGCCCTCTCCAGCCACTTCGGCTACACCCTGATGTACCACTTCAACACCGGGGCCACGCCGGCTGACGGCATGGAGGAGGCATTCATCCAGTACAACCTGCCCATCTCCAAGACCGCGTTCCTCCAGGTCCGGGGCGGCCAGTTCAATCCCGAGATCCTCCGGGACTTCGGCCTGGGTGCCGGCAGCGCCCTGGGCGAGCCGCTCGTCCTCGGCACCCCGGCCAGCACCACCTCCCCCTTCACCCTGGATGCGGCCTTGCGCGGCGTGGACGCCAAGCTGAACTGGAGCAACCTGGAGGTGGCGGCGGGCGTGACGGACTCCCTGACGCCCACCACCGACAGCACCGGCGCCTCCGTGGCTGGCCCGAGCCCCACGAACCACAAGGACACCTACGAATCCGCCCTCTACCGCTTCGACGACTACGCCTCCGGCATCGGCATCTTCCGCCTGGACGGGCAGAACCCCGTCCTCGACGCCGCCAATCCCGGGGCGGTCCTCTTCAATGACGACTTCTACCGGAACGGCGTCCTCGGCCGCTTCATCCGCGACAACTGGCGCCTGATGGGAGCCTATTTCGAGGGGCGGCACCAGGTGGACGTGGCCGGCACCACCACCAAGAACGCCGGGTACTTCCTGCTCTGCGACCTGGACTTCAACCCCTCCTTCGGCCTCTTCGGACGCTACGATGACGTCCGCCCCGATACCGCGGATCCCTCCCAGGACCAGGCCATGAAGACCCTCGGCATCAGCGGCATGGCCTTCCACAGCGCCAAGGACGGCGGACGCTGGACGCTCCAGGCCTCCCGCACCACCTACAAGGACGGCGTCACACCCAACAACGACCAGCTCATCGCCGACCTGATCGTCGCGTTCTGAGGCATGGGGCGGAGGGAGGGCCCTGGTTCATCCGGCCCTCCCTCCGCTATGCTCCCCGGGGGCAGCGCGACCCGGACCAGGAGGAGACATGAAGGTCCTGCTGGTGGAGGACGAGGTCAAGCTGGCCCAGAGCCTCGAGAAGGGC
This sequence comes from Holophagaceae bacterium, assembly GCA_027451045.1. Taxonomy (GTDB): domain Bacteria; phylum Acidobacteriota; class Holophagae; order Holophagales; family Holophagaceae; genus Geothrix. Next base: position 9,464 of record DAIDKC010000131.1, read on the forward strand.
TTGAAGGCCGAGGGTTTCGCCGTGGATCGGGCCGAGGACGGACTGCGCGGCCTGGAGATCGCCCTGGGGTGCCGCCACGACGCGGTGATCCTCGACGTGATGCTCCCCTTCATGGATGGCTTCGAAGTCATGACCCGGATCCGCCAGCAGCGCTGCAAGGTCCCCATCATTCTGCTGACGGCCCGGGGGAGCCTGGAGGATCGCATCAAGGGCCTGGACCTCGGCGCGGATGACTACCTCCCCAAGCCGTTCGAATTCCGCGAGCTGATGGCGCGCCTCCGCGCCGTGATGCGGCGCCCCCCGTCCGAGCCCCAGCTCGCCCTTCGGGTGGCGGATCTGGAGCTTGATGTGGGGCGGCGGGAACTGCGGCGAGCCGGCGTGGTGGTGCCGCTGAGGGCCAAGGAACTCGCCCTGATGGAGCTCTTCATGCGTCGGAAGGGCCTCGTCCTCTCCCGCAGCATGATCCTCGACCACGTATGGCCCTCCGACTCGGACTACGGCGACGCCTCGAACCTCGTGGACGTGTACGTCGCCCAGCTCCGGAAGAAGATTGACGCCGGACGCGACCCCAAGCTCCTCCAGACGCTGCGGGGCATCGGCTACGTCCTCCGGGATCCCGCCTGATGCCGCCCTTCGTCCGGACCCTCCGCTTCCGCCTTACGGCCTGGTACTCCGTGGCGCTGGCGATCTTCATGGTGGGATTCACACTCCTTGCCTACGGCCTGGTCCGCCAGCGGCTGATGCACCACCACGACGGCTCGCTGCAGGAGATCGCCAACCAGACCCTGCGGATCCTGTCCGAGCAGGCGGACTGCGAGCACTTGACGCAGGAGCAGCAGGACCACCTGGGCCAGATCGGGCGCCTCCTCCTCATCCACGAGGACCAGGGCCGGCGGAGCGCCTTCTTCCTGTCCCCAGAAATGCAGGTGAACCCTCTGGTGTCGCGCCTTGCCCGAGCGCCCTGGCGCCACCTGCACAGGCCGTGGTTCGAGACCCTGGAGGGCGGAGGCCGCCCCTGGCGGGTGTTCTCCCTTCCGTACCGGACCCGGATGGGCCGCCAGGGGGTGATCCACGTGGTGGAGGATCTCGGTGAGATCGCACCGGTTCTCGACCTCCTCCGGGAGATCCTCCTGCTGATGCTGCCCGCCGGCCTGCTCCTCTCCGCCGCGGGCGGCTACTGGCTCGCAGGCCGGGCCCTCGCCCCGGTGGAGCGCATCACGGCCATGGCACGGGAGATCGAGGCCAGCAACCTCGGCCGCCGCCTCCCCCATCCGGGCGCGGACGACGAGATCGGGCGCCTGGTGGGCACCTTGAACCACATGATGGACCGCCTGGAGCGGGCCTTCGAGGCCATGAAGCGCTTCACGGCCGATGCCTCCCACGAGCTCCGGACGCCCCTGGCGAACCTGCGCAGCCTCGTGGATTTCGCCTCCCGGGACCTCCTCAGCCGCGAGGATCTCCAGCAGGAGATGGCCAGCATCGGGGAGGAGGTGGGCCGCCTCAGCCAGATCGTGGACGATCTCCTCCTCATGGCCCGGGCGGATACCGACCGGCTCCCGCTACGGATGGAGTCCCTCCGCCTCGATGAGCTGGCAGAGGCCCAGGTGGAGGCCTTCGCCCTCCGGGTCGAGGAGGCAGGCGTGACCCTCGAGCTGGATGCACCGGATCCCGCCCCCATCACCGGCGACGAACGCTGGATCCACCAGCTCATATCCAACCTCCTGGACAACGCCCTGAAGTTCACGCCCCGGGGCGGCCGCATCCGCCTGGAGGTCCGGTCCGCCCCGGACCACAAGGTGCGC
>DAIDKC010000132.1 GCA_027451045.1 Holophagaceae bacterium
CACACCGGCCTGGTGTTCTCCTATGAACTGGTGGATGCCTCGGGCCGGGTCCGCCTCTCCGGTTCAGGCCACGGGCCGAGGGCGGCGAATTTCGACCCCCACACCCTGGTGGATCCTGCGGCCCATTGGATCCTGCGGAAGGTGGCTCCCCTCGCCTCCGCCGGCGCACCGGCTGTCGAGGCGCCGCCTGCGGTCTTCGCGGCCTATGCCACGGGAGAAGCCCGATTCCAGGTGGGGGATTTCAAGGGCAGTGAACCCCTCCTCAGGCAAGCCGCCATGGAGGCGCCGGGCTATGCGAGCGCGGTAGCGGCCTACGCTGCCTGCCTGCGCCACCTGGGATCGGATGCCGCCCCGCTGGCCGCCAACTGGGCCCTGATGTCCGCCCAGGCTACGGGGGATCGCTGGGCCGAGGTGCGGGCCCTGGCCTTGAAGGCCTACCTGGCCAAGGACCGGGGGGATCTGGACGGATCCCAGACCCTGCGGGAGCAGTCCCTGGCCCTGGCCCGCAGCATCGGGGACACGGACGGGGCGATCGCCGCCATCAACCACCTGGGCCTCCTGGCCGCGGAACGGGGTCGGGACGCCCAGGCCCAGGCCTATTACGAGCAGGCCCTCGCCCTGGCACGGAAGGCAGACGACCGGATCCTTCAGCCTCTGATCCAGAACAATCTGGCCAACCTCGCCCTGGAACAGGGCCGGACCTCCGCGGCCGCGGCCCTCTACCAGGACACGTTCGCCGTCCAGGAGGAACTGGGCAGCCCCTGGGGCGAGGCCCTGGCCCTGAACAACCTCGGCATCGTGGCGCTCATGTCCCGGGATCTGCCCCGGGCCGACACCCTGCTGACCAGGTCCATGGCCATCCGCGAATCGGTCGGAGATACCGCCGGGGAGGCCACCTGCATGCGGAACCTCGGGATCCTCGCCCTGATGCAGGGGGATCCGGGGCTCGCGGAGGCCCGGCAGACCCAGGCCATGACTCTTGCCCGCAAGGCGGGGCTCCGGACCATCGAGGCGGAGTGCCAGTTCTACCGGGCGGATCTCGATCGCCTCCAGGGTCGGTTCCGGCAGGCGCGGGCGGGGTACCGGAACGTGTTGGCCCTCCTGCCCGTCGGGGTCACCCCCGAGGTGCGGGACAACGCCCAGGCCGGCCTGGCCGAATGCCTGGTGCGCCAGACCCATCCCGACCTCGCAAAGGCCCGGCGCCTCCTGGCAGCCCTCCGGCCCTCGGATGCCGGCTCGCCCATCGTCCTGCGCGCCCAGGCCTGGCTGGCCCACGCCTCGGGACAGCCCGCGAAGGCCTTGGCGTACCTGGCCAAGGCCCTGCAGGATCCCCAGCGGGAGGCCCCCCAGATCCGGCCTGAGCTGGAAGCGGCCCGGGCCGTGTTCCTCCAGAGCCGGCGCTAGGCGAAGCGCGGCGTCCGCTTCTCCAGGAAGGCCGCGAGGCCCTCCTGGGCGTCGGGGCGGGCCATGGCGGCCTTCATCTGGATGGCCTCGGCCTCCAGGAGGGCCTTGAGGCGCGGGGCCTCGTAGCCCTGGTTCCTCAGGACGCTGGCCTTGATGGCCGAGAAGGTGGCGGCAGGGCCCGAGGCCAGCTGGCGGCCCAGGGCGTCCACGGCGGCGTCCATCTGGTCCGCAGGCACGATCCGGTTCACCAGCCCGAGGGCCAGGGCCCGGGAGGCGTCCACGCGGTCGCCGGTGAGCATGAGCTCAGCCGCCACTGCCGGGTCCAGGAAGCGGCCCAGGGCCACGCTGCTGCCCCAATCCGGATGCAGGGCGATCTTGACGAAGGCCATGCTGAACACCAGGTCCGGAGTGGCGAGGCGCAGGTCGGCCGAGAGGGCGAGGCCCATGCCGCCCCCCGCCGCCGCCCCCTGGACGATGGCCACCACCGGCTTGGGCAGGGTGAGCAGTCCGTAGGCCACCTGGCTTCCCAGGTCCAGCAGGTCCTCCAGCTGCGCCTGGCGGCCCTCCTTCAGGCACTGGGCCATCCAGCCGATGTCCCCTCCCACGGAGAAGGCCTTCCCGGCCCCCCGGACCAGCAGGGCCCGGACGCCGGGCTCGGCGCTCCGGGCCAGGGCCTCCTCGAAGCCGGCGCGCATCTCCGGCACCAGGGCGTTGAGCTTGTCGGGGCGGTTGAGGGTCAGGACGCCGATCCGGTCCCGGATCTCGAAAAGGATGGGTTCTGCGCTCACGGGTGCTCCTGTCCGATCTCGTTCCAGAGGAAGGTGTAGGCCAGGGCCCAGAAGTGGGCGCTCTGGCGGTTGTCGGCCCCCGCGCCGTGGCCGCCCTCGGTGTTCTCGAAGAAGCGCACGTCGTCGCCCATGGCCATCATCTTGGCCATCATCGTGCGGGCGTGCCCGGGATCCACCCGGTCGTCCCGGGTGGTGGTCATGAAGAAGGTGGGGGGGTACTTCACGCCGGTCTTCACGTTCTGGTACGGCGAGAAGGTCTTGATGTAGGCCCACTGGTCGGGCTTGTCCGGATCCCCGTACTCGCCCATCCAGGAAGCGCCGGCCAGGAGGTGGGTGTAGCGCTTCATGTCCAGCAGGGGCACCTGGCAGACGATGGCCCCGAAGAGCTGCGGGTACTGGGTGAGCATGTTGCCCACCAGCAGGCCGCCATTGCTCCCGCCGATGCAGGCCAGGCGCGCCGGGGAAGTCACCTTCCGGGCGATGAGGTCCTCGGCCACGGCGGCGAAGTCCTGGTAGGCCTTGGGGCGGTTCTGCTTGATGGCCGCCTCGTGCCACTTCGGACCGTACTCGCCGCCGCCCCGGATGTTGGCCAGGACGAAGACCCCGCCCTTCTCGAGCCAGGCGAGCCCCCGCACCCCCGAATACGAAGGCAGCATGGACACCTCGAAGCCGCCGTAGCCGTTGAGCAGGGTCGGGTTGGAGCCGTCCAGCTTCAGGCCCTTGCGGGACACCTGGAAATAGGGGATGCGCGTCCCGTCCTCGGAGGTGGCGAAGTGCTGGGAGACTTCCAGGCCCTTGGGATCAAAGAAGGCAGGGGAGGCCTTGAGCTCCTCCGGGGCCCTGCCGGGCCTTCCCAGGTAGAGCGTGTCGGGGGTGAGGAACCCGGCGACATCCAGGAAGTAGTCGTCGGAGTGGTCCGGGTCGAGGGCCCAGGCCGATGCGGTGCCGATCTCGGGCACGCCCTCCATGGGCTCGCGCTTCCAGGCCCCGGCGTGGGGCGTGAGGAGGTAGAGACGGCTCTTCACGTCATCCAGGACGTTGAGGATCAGGTGGTGCCGGGTCCAGCCGTAGGTCTCCAGGGCGGTGTGGGTCGTGGGTTCGAAGAGCACGGTGAGGTCGCGCTTCCCCGCCATGAAGGCGTCGAAGGGGGTCGCGAGGAGGCACCCGGCGGGGTAGGTCCGGCCGGCCACCGTCCAGTCCGTGCGCGGCTTCACCAGCAGCCACTCCCGATGGACGGAGGTCTCGGCATCGTCGGGGACCTCGATCTTCCGGGCCTGGCCGTCCTTCCCGAGCAGGAAGGTCTGGCTGGTGAAGAAGGTCGGGGAGCGGACCGCGAAGTCGCGCTCGAAGCCGGGGGTGGCGTCATGGTAGACGCTGGCGGCGACGTCACTCGCCTCGCCCGCGAAGACCTCCTTTGCTGCCGAGAGCGGCGTCCCGCGCTTCCAGAGCTTGGCGATGCGGGGGTAGCCGGAGGTGGTGAGGGAGCCCGGCCCGAAGTCCGTGCCCACGAAGATCTCGTCCCTGTTCACCCAGCTGACCTCGCTCTTCGCCTGGGGCAGCTGGAAGCCGTCCTTCACGAAGGTCCGGGTGTCCACGTCGAACTCCCGCACGACCGACGCGTCCGACCCGCCGGGGGAGAGGGAGACGAGGCAGAGGCGGCACTCCGGCTTGAGGAACTGGGCGCCGTGGAAGATCCAGGTGGCATGCTCCGCCTTGTCCAGGGCGTCCAGATCCAGGACCGTCTCCCAGGCGGGATGGGGCTTCCGGTACTCCGCCAGGGTGGTGCGCCGCCAGATCCCCCGGGGATGCTTCGCATCCTGCCAGTAGTTGTACAGCCATTTCCCGTGCAGCGTCACGGAGGGGATCCGGGCCTTGGAATCGAGGATCTTGAGGATCCCGGCCTGGAGCTTCCGGTAGTCGGGCGTCCCCTGGAGGGCCTTCTCGGTCTCCTCGTTGCGGGCGTGGACCCACGCCATGGCCTTTGCACCGTGGATGTCCTCCAGCCAGAGGTAGGGGTCGGAGGTCGCGGCAGGGGCGGACCTGGGCATGGGCTTCTCCTCCTTTGTCGCGGCCTGTCCCAGGAGCGCGAGCCCGAGGGCGAACAAGGCATAGGCGGGTTTCATGGTCACCTTCCAGCAACGGCGCCGGGCTTGGCGCGGATTCCAGGGGGCTCTGCGGGGCTTCAGGTCGTGCGGATCCGGGCGGTGAACGCGCTGAAGATCGCCCGGGCCGTCTCCCCCGCGGGGCCCTTCAGGGATGTCAGGTTCTCGGGATGCCACTGGACCCCGAAGGCCCATCGGTGCTCGTCCTGGGCCTCGATGGCCTCCACCAGGGGACCCGTCCCGGGATGGACGGTGTCGAGGTGCCAGCCCGCGGCCCGCAGGGGTGGCGCGATCGCCTTGACGGCCTGGTGGTGGCGGCTGTTCACCAGGAACACGTCCTCCCCCAGGAGCGCCCGCAGGCGCGAACTGGGCGCGAGCTGGACCCGGTGGCGCAGGTCGGGGGTGTCCGCAGTGCCGTGCCGGTGCCGGGACGGATCGCAGCCGAAGTGATCCGGCACGTCCTGGACGAGGGATCCGCCCAGGGCGACGTTGAGGATCTGCTCCCCCCGGCAGATGCCCAGCACGGGCAGGCCCCGCTCCCAGGCGGCGCGCACCAGCGGGATCTCGAGGGCATCCCGGTCCGCGTCCACCCGGGCTTCCCGATGGACGGCCTCGGCCGGGTCCCAGTGGCGGGGATGGATGTCGTCCCCTCCCGTAAGGAGGAGCCCTCCGACCTCCGCCAGGTCCGGCAGGGCGTCCCCGGGGGTCAGGAAGTGGAATCCGCCGACCCATCCCGCGGCCCGGAGGGCCGGGAGGTAGTGCGTCTCAGCGGCCGACTTGTTCCTGCAACTCACCAGAATGCTTGACACGTGGATGCCCCGGGGGAATCGTGAATACCCTACCACCCCCTCAGACGGTCTGAGACGACGGTGCGGCGGAGAGCTCCGCCGGGACAAAGGAGGACATCATGTCCGGCTCGTTGAACAAAGTGCTGCTCATCGGCAACCTCGGGCGCGACCCCGAGCTGAAGGCCACGCCTTCGGGCCAGAGCGTCGCCCGCTTCTCCCTCGCCACCACGGAGACCTGGAAGAACCAGCAGGGCGAGAAGCAGAGCAAGACCGAGTGGCACAACATCGTGGTGTGGGGCAAGCAGGCGGAGACCGCCGCCAAGTTCCTGCACAAGGGCAAGCAGGTGATGGTCGAGGGCCGCATCCAGTACCGCGAGTACACCGACCAGGCCGGCGTGAAGAAGACCGCCTGCGACATCCGCTGCGACAACTTCGTCATGCTGGGCCGCATGGACGAGGGGGGCGGCCGCGAGGGCGGCTACAGCCGCGGCGGCAGCCAGGACTTCGAGGAGGCCGGCGCCCCCAGCCCGGCCGCCGGCGGAGGCTTCCCCGACGACGACATCCCCTTCTGACCGGGATTGGTACCGCCGAGGGGATCGGCGGACTCCGAAACGGCGCCTCTGGCGCCGTTTCGTGGATAGGGTCAGCCCTGTCTCGAGCGGCGAAGCCGCCGGACCTCCAGGGAGTGCCGGGAGGCACCCCCTGGAGCCTGCTTCTCGGATAAACGGCTTTACTCCCGTACAATGGACGGTTCGGGAGTCCGCATGCTCGCAGTCCAGAACGTCACCATGCGCTACGGCGCGAAGGTCCTCTTCGAGGACGTCACCACGACCTTCAATCCGGGCCGCCGCTATGGCCTGACGGGACCGAACGGGGCGGGGAAGTCCACGTTCATGAAGATCCTGGCCGGCGAGCTGGAGCAGCAGCAGGGCACGGTGCAGCGGCCGAGGAAGATGGGCATCCTGCGGCAGGACCAGTTCGCCTTCGACGCGTTCCGAGTGATCGACACGGTGATCATGGGTAACGCCACCCTCTGGAAGGCCCTGCAGGAGCTGGACGCCATCTACGAGAAGCCCGAGATGACGGACGAGGACGGCATGCGGGTGGCCGAACTGGAAGGTGTCGTCGCCGACGAGGACGGCTACACCGCCGAGAGCGATGCGGCCATCCTGCTGGACGGCCTGGACATCCCCGAGGCGCTCCACGAGCGGAAGATGGGCGAGCTGCAGGGCGGCCAGAAGGTGCGCGTGCTGCTGGCCCAGGCGCTGTTCGGCCATCCCCAGGCCTTGCTGCTGGACGAGCCCACCAACCACCTCGACCTCGACTCCATCCACTGGCTGGAGGAGTTCCTGGACCGCTACAAGGGCACGGTGGTGGTCATCTCCCACGACCGGCACTTCCTCAACAACGTCTGCACCCACATCGCGGACATCGACTACCAGACCATCATCCAGTACACCGGCGGCTATGACGACATGGTCATGGCCAAGATGCAGATCCGCAGCCGCATCGAGGCCGAGAACGCCCAGCGCGAGAAGAAGATCGCCCAGCTCAACGAGTTCATCCAGCGGTTCGCCGCGGGCACCCGCAGCAGCCAGGTGGCCAGCCGGCGCAAGGAGGTCGAGCGCCTCCAGCCCGGCGACCTGGCCCGGAGCAACATCCAGCGCCCCTTCATCAAGTTCGACCAGAAGCGGCCCCACGGCCGCTACGCCGTGGAGTTCGAGAACGTCCGCAAGGGCTACGACACCGAGAACGGCCGCCAGGAGGTCATCAAGGGCTTCACGGCCATGGTGCAGCGCGGCGAGAAGATCGCCCTCATGGGCCGCAACGGCATCGGCAAGACCACGCTCCTGAACGCGCTCCTGGCCAACGCGCCCCAGGTGACCGAAGGGGGCCGCTCCCTCGATGCGGGCACGGTGAAGTGGGGCCACGAGGCCAACGTGGGCTACTTCTCCCAGGACTTTGCCGAGAGCATTCCCAGGGGGTACGAGCTGGCCGCCTGGCTGCACCAGTTCGACCCGGACGCCACCAAGGAGCAGATCCGCGGGGTCATGGGCCAGATGCTCTTCCGGGGCGAGGAAGGCAACAAGATGACGGACGTGCTGAGCGGCGGCGAGTCCTGCCGCCTGCTCTTCTGCAAGCTCATGCTGCAGAAGCCGAACATCCTGGTGCTGGACGAGCCCACCAACCACCTGGACCTGGAGGCCGTCATCGCGCTCAACGCCGCCCTCCAGCGCTACGAGGGCACCATCCTCCTCGTGACCCACGACGAGGACCTGGTGGACGAGGTGGCCACCCGCATCTGGCACCTCACCGAGCAGGGCATCGAGGACTTCCAGGGGACCTACGCCGAGTACGTGGCGCCCACCGGCCGGTAGGCTGGCCGGAGGCCGCCGGCCCTCCAGGGGATCCAGGGGTGCTACAGTCCTCTCCAACCCCCGGAGCCTGCCATGAATGCCAAGCCCTTCATCGGGATCGCCTGCCTCGTCCTGCCCCTGGCCGCCCAGGCGCGCATGGACCGGGAGCATCCGCTGCCGCTGCCCTCGGATGGCGTGATCACGGGCCGCATCGCCGCGGACGACAAGGGCGAGGCCTACTACGCGTTCCAGGCTGGCCCGGGTCCCCTGGTGGTGACCGTGGACATCACCCCGAGCAACGCCAACATCAACGTGGACCTCGGCATCTACGACCGGGCGGGCCGCGCCAGGCTGGCCATGAATCCCCGCGCCTACAACGACAAGAGCGTCATGGAGACGAAGCGGATCTCGCTGCCGAAAGCCGAGCGCCTGATCATGCGGGTGGATCGGAACCACTACGAGGGCAGCGGGACCTTCCGCATTCGGGTCGAGGGGGCGGTCAACGGCGGGGCGCAGACGCTGGATCTCCCGGCCCGGGGCACCCTGCGCCTGCTCCTCAAGGATGGCAAGACCCTCGACATGGACCTCGCGAAGGTCCGCGCAGCGAAGGTGCTGCCGCCGAAATAGGTCCTATTCCACGAAGTCGAGGTCCCGGCCGTGGGTTTCGGCCATGCCCCAGAGGGAGACGAGGGCCAGGGCGAAGCAGGCCAGGCCTACCACCCAGGCCGATCCGATGAAACCGAGGCGGGCCTTGAGGAAGGCGAAGCTCAGGGTGATGAGGATGACGGAGCCGCGGACGAAGTTGGGCACGGTGGTGGCCACGGTCGAGCGCAGGTTCGTTCCGAACTGTTCGGCGGCGATGGTGACGAAGACCGCCCAGTAGCCCACGGCCAGGCCAAGGAAGCCCGCGAGCAGGTACAGCATCATCGGGCTCAATCCCCTCAAGCCGAGGTAGGCTGCGACCCCCAGGAGACCCGCCAGGATGAAGAGAAGGACCACCTTCTTCCGGCTGCCCCAGAGCTGGCTGAGGATCCCTGAGGCGAGGCTCCCAAGGGTGATGCCGCTGTAGCAGAAGGCCACGGCGGTGCCGGCGTTCACGGGACCCGTCACCCCGATCTTCGGGGCGAACTCCGGCGCCGAGGTGATGAGGATGGCCACGACGAACCAGGTGGGCAGGCCGATGAGGATGCAGCGGAGGTAGCGCAGGAAACGCTCGCCCATCGTGAAGAGGCTGAAGAAATCGCCGCGCTTCACGCCCTGGTGGCCCAGGTTCCGGAACATGGCGCTCTCGCGCAGGCTGAACCGGGTGGCCAGGAGCAGCAGGCCGAGGCCGCCGCCGGCCAGGTAGGCGAACCGCCAGGAGAGATATTCGCCGATGAGGCTGGCGGTGACCGTTCCGAAGATCCCCACGGCGGCCACGATGGCCGTGCCATAGGCCCGCAGATCGGTCGGGAGGATCTCGCTCACCAGGGTGACAGCCGCTCCCAGTTCCCCTGACAGGCCCAGTCCTGCGAGGAAGCGCCAGGCCGCATAGGCGGGAATGCCATGCACGAAGGCATTGGCGATGTTGGCCACGGAGTAGAGGGCGATGCTGCCGAACAGGGTGCTGAGGCGGCCCTTCTTGTCGCCCAGGATGCCCCAGAGGATGCCGCCGAGCAGCATGCCGACCATCTGGGCGTTGAGCAGGAGGAAGGTGGCCGACACCTGGGCATCGCCTTGAGGCACCCCCAGGGCCGCGAGGCTCGGCTGGCGCACGATGGGGAAGAGCAGGAGGTCGAACATGTCCACGAAGTAGCCGAGGGCGGCCACGAGGACCGTGAGGCTGAAGAGCGCGCGCAACGATGTCTTGGGCATGGTGCCTCCATTGAATCACAAGCGGGACCCGCCACACTGCTTCCGAGGTGCCCATGAACGATCCTGCCTGGCCTGCTGTTCCCGAAGGCTCCTGCGCCCTCCCCGGGGAACTGGCGGCGGACATCGCCATCCTCGGGGCCGGCATCCACGGGGCCGCTCTCGCCAGGGAACTCTCCCTCCGGGGCACTCCTTGCGCCCTGGTGGACCGCGGGGCGGTCGGCGGCGGGACCAGCCAGTGGTCCAGCCAGCTGCTCCACGGGGGGATCCGCTACCTGCTGACCGGCGACATCCGGCAGATGCGGGAAGGGCTTGCGGAGCGGGCCGCCTGGTACCGCATCGCCCCGCATCGCTGCCGGTGGGAGGCTTTCTGGATGCCCCACCGGACTTGGCCCGAGGGGATGGCGCATCGCCTCGGCATCGGACTCTACGACCACTGGGGCTCGGAACGGCCCGGCTGGCCCAAGGAACTCCATCTGGGCGGAGTGCCCGCTCCCGAGTTCCGTGCGGATCCGCGCTCCACGCATGGCCCATTCCGCGGCGCCACCGCCTACGCGGACCTGCTGACCTGGGACCGCGATCTCACCCGGGACCTCGCCGCCTCCAGTGGGGCATTGAGCCTGGACTTCCACGAGGTCGAGGCCTTCGAGGATGACGCGGGCGCGCTCCGCGCCGTGCGCCTGCGGGACCGGCGGGACGGGAGCCTGCGCCGGCTGGTGGCACATCACTGGGTCTGTGCCCTCGGTCCCTGGACGGATGGGGCGCTGGCCACCTGGTTCGGAGACACCCGGAAGCGCCTGCGCCTGTCGGCGGGTATCCACCTCTGGTTCGATCCCATGCCCGGCTGCGAGCGCCCCTGGGCCATCCGGCTGCCCGGGGGGCGGATCCTCTTCGTGATCCCCCGCGACGGCCTGCTGCAGGTGGGGACCACCGAGCGGGAAGTGGAGGATGGCTGGGTGCCCGTGGTGGATGCTGAGCGGGAGGAACTCTTCCGGGCCCTGGAGCGGCACCTGCCCGGTCTCCCCTGGCGTCAGATGCCGCTCCGGGCCGAGGAACTGGGGGTCCGCCCCCTCGTGGCCGGAAGCGGACGCACCACCCACCTCAGCCGTGAGGCCGTCCTGGAGGCCCACCCCCGCCATCCCAACCTCACGCTGGTCCTCGGTGGCAAGCTGACCACCGCCCGCGCCCTCATGGCCCGCCTCGCCACGGACCTCACAGGCCGCCCGTGCCCCGCCTCCCGGACCGAGCCCCTCCGGGTTTGGGATGGACACCCCCGCGAGATCCGGTAGAATCATGGGTTCAGTGCGGTCCCGTAGCTCAGCTGGATAGAGCATCAGACTACGAATCTGAGGGTCGGGCGTTCGAGTCGCTCCGGGACCACCAGCCATGAAAGCCCCATGAACACTAGGTTCTGGGGCTTTTTTCTTGTCAGTGCTTGTCAGCACTTAGGCGTGGGGTAGGGTGCCAAATCCGGCCAGGGGTACAGTCTAGGGGTACAGTTTGAGCAGAGAATCGGCCCATCCCT
>DAIDKC010000133.1 GCA_027451045.1 Holophagaceae bacterium
TGCTGCAGATCCAGGAGAGCGCCCAGGCCATTTCCACGGCGTCGGGGGAGATCTCCATGGGCAACCAGGATCTCAGCCGCCGCACCGAGGAGCAGGCCGCCAGTCTGGAGGAAACCGCCAGCAGCATGGAGGAGATCACCTCCAACGTGAACCAGACCGCCGACAACGCCCGCTCCGCCAACCAGGAGGCCGGCCGCGCCCGCAAGGTCGCCCAGGAAGGCGGCGAGGCCGTCAGCCAGGTCATCTCCGCCATGGAGGCCATCAACCAGAGCTCCTCCAGGATCAACGAGATCATCGGCGTCGTGGACGAGATCGCCTTCCAGACCAACCTCCTCGCCCTCAACGCCGCCGTCGAGGCCGCCCGGGCCGGCGAGCAGGGCCGGGGCTTCGCCGTCGTGGCCACCGAGGTCCGCAACCTCGCCAAGCGCAGCGCCGATGCCGCCAAGGAGATCAAGGGGCTCATCCGCGACAGCGTGGCCAAGGCCCAGGACGGCACCAGGGTCGCCGCCCATGCCGGCGAGACCATCCAGGAGGTGGTGTCCAACGTGCAGCGGGCCACCAGCCTGGTGGAGGAGATCGCGGGGGCCACCCAGGAGCAGAGCACGGCCCTCAACGAGATCAACAAGGCCGTGCTGCAGATGGACGAGGTGACCCAGCAGAACGCCGCCCTGGTGGAGGAGGCCGCTGCTGCCGCGGAGTCCATGGATGCCCAGGCCCAGGCCCTCACGGAGATCGTCGCCCGCTTCAAGACCGGCACGGAGACCCGACGCCCCCAGCCCAGACCCCAGCCGCGCACCACCGTCACCCATGCCCCCGCACCCCGCAGGCTCCAGGCCACCCACGCCCCGGCCCTCCGGCGCCCCGTGGCACTGCCGGAACTCGCCACCGGCAAGCCGCCCGTCCCCACGCCGAAGGACGATGATGACGGCCAGTGGGAATCCTTCTAGCCGCCCGCACCCCAGGAGCAGCCCATGCCAACCCTCCAAAGCGGTTCCCAGCCTGCCAGCCAGGTGCTGTGCTTCGCCCTGGCCGGCGAATCCTACGGCATCCCCATCCTCAAGGTGCGGGAGATCCAGGCGGAAGCCGCCATCACCCGGATCCCGAAGTCCCCCCCCTACATGCCGGGCGTCATCAATCTCCGGGGCGCGATCGTGCCCATCCTGGATCTCCGCCAGCGGTTCGGCCTGGGCACGCCGCCCGAGGGCGGCCGGCCGGTCATCGTGATCGTCGAGGTGCAGGGCCGCACCCTGGGCATGAGGGTGGATGCCGTCTCCGACGTCCTCGATCTGGAGGCATCGGCCATCAAGGCGCCGCCCGAACTGGGGGCCCAGGGTCAGCTCGGGCGCGAGTTCATTTCCGGTCTGGCCACCCAGTCCTCGGCCCAGGAGGGGGGGGCCATGTTGATCCTTCTTGACCTCGACCGCCTTCTGTCCGATGGAGACTTGCTCGCCCTCGAGGCCGCAGCGACCTGATCCTCATGACCCGGAAAATCCATCCTCCCCCCACCGTCCAGGCCCTCCAGGGCGATCTGGATCTCTTCAGCATCCAGGCACAATGGGAGGCCCTCGGCCCCCTTGCTGCCGGCCTGCAGGGGACCCTCTCCCTGGACCTGTCGGGCATCGGGGATCTCGATCTCTCGGGCCTCCAGCTCCTGCTGGCCCTGGACCGCCAGCTGAAGGCCCAGGGAGGCGGCCTCTCCCTTACCGGCATCAAGCCCGAATGGGTGGAGCGGTTCCGGCCCCTCGGTTTCGCCCCGCTCCTGGAGGTGCGCCCATGAAACCCGGATTCCGATGGGGCTCCGGCGCCATCCCGGAGCCCGTACGGGACATGCCTGCCCCCCTCCATCCCGTCCTCCGGAAGGTGGCGGGCCAGGAGGCCCGCGTCCTGGGAGACCGCGCCGACTTCCTCAGGACCGAGCTGGACCGGGTGGACACCCTGGTGGGGGAGGCCGCCCACACCCTGGAACAGGCCCTCATGACCCTCAGCGACGGGGTGAAGACCCAGCACCAGCTGGCCCTCTCAGTGCAGGACGCCATGCACATCGCCTCCCGGGGCATGGATTCCACCGATGCCGCCGCCACGGTATCGGCCACCATCGTGGGGACGCTCGATGCCTTCGTCGGGAACATGCTGGAGATCTCCAAATCCTCCATGCAGCTGGTGGAGGAAGTCGAGGACATCCGCACCCGCTCCGATGCCATGGAGAGCATGCTGGTGGAACTGGGCGAGATCGCGGGACAGACCCACCTCCTGGCCCTCAACGCCACCATCGAGGCGGCCCATGCCCGGAAGTTCGGCGCCGGGTTCGCCGTGGTCGCGGGGGAAGTCTCCAAGCTGGCCGACCGGAGCACCGCCCTGAGTGCCACCATCCAGCAGCAGATCCAGGGCACCCGGGACGCCCTCCGCCGCACGGACGCCCAGGTCCAGGCCATCGCCAGCAAGGACCTGACGCTGGCCATCCAGTCCCGGGGGGAATCCGAAGCCCTCGTCCAGGCGCTCGACGAGAGCACCCGGAAGGTCCGGGACCTGGTGGGCGAGATGGAGGTGAATGCCGGCAGGATCGAGACCCAGGTGGGGCATGTCGTCCGCAGCCTCCAGTTCCAGGATCTCGTCCACCAGACCCTCCAGGCCTGCATGAGGGAGCTGGACAGCCTCCAGCAGCAGGCCGGGGCCTGGCAGGGCCTGGCCGACGCCCTCGACCGCGGGCGGGACGAAGGCGAAGCCCTGGAGGTTCTGGCCGGAAGCCTGGCCGAGGCCGACGGGATGCGCTTCAAGACCGTCACCCATGATTCCCTGGCCGCCGGGGACGTGGATCTCTTCTGAAGGAGCGCCCCATGGGCAAGACCATCCTCACCGTGGACGACTCGAGCACCATGCGCCAGATGATCGGCTTCACCCTGAAGGAGGCGGGATTCGAGGTCCTGGAGGCGGGCGACGGCCTCGAGGCTCTGGAGCGCGCCCGGGGGCAGAAGCTCTCCCTCGTCATCACGGACGTGAACATGCCCCGCATGGACGGCATCACCCTCGTGCAGAGGCTCCGCGCCCAGCCCGAGTTCCGCTTCACCCCCATCCTCGTCCTCACCACCGAATCGGGCCTGGACATGAAGCAGAAGGGCAAGGAGGCCGGTGCCACGGGATGGATCGTCAAGCCCTTCAGCCCCGAGAAGCTGCTGGACGTGGTGAACAAGGTGCTGTGAGGCCGGCCATGCCTGATCCCATGGAGCAATTCCGCAACGCCTTCTTCGAGGAGGCGGTGGAGCTGACGGACCGCATGGAAGCCACGCTGCTGGCCATGGATCTCCAGGCGGTCGAGCCGGAGGACCTCCACACCCTCTTCCGCGCCGCCCATTCCCTGAAGGGCAATGCGGGCACCTTCGGCTTCCCGGCCATCGCCTCCTTCACCCACCAGCTGGAAAGCTTCCTGGAGCCCGTCCGCCAGGGACAGCGGCCCCTGACGCCCGGGCTGGTCGAGCTGCTCCTCCAGGCCGTGGACCTGATCCGCAGCCACCTCCATGCGGCCCGGCACGACGAGTCCCTGTCCGCCCGGGACCAGGCGGCCCAGGCCCTCCTCCTGGGCCGCCTGGAGGCCGAGGCGGACGGGGCTCTGGAGCTCCCCGCCCCGCCCCGGGAAGCCGTGCAGGCCGCCCTCCCGGCCTCCGGAGCAGGCTTCCGGATTCGATTCGAAGCCCCTGGGGACGCCTTCCGGCGGGGGGTCAACCTGGAGCGCCTGTTCCGGGACCTCGGCCGCCTGGGCCCCGTCCAGGCCTGGCCGGATCTCGAGCGCATCCCGGACCTGGACCACCTGGATCCCGAGGACTGCCACCTCGCCTGGGACCTCCACCTGGTCACGGGAGCCCCCAGGGCCGACGTGGCGGAAGTCTTCGAGTTCGTGGTCGAGGGGGACAACCTCCAGATCAGCCCGCTCACCCCGGAGGACCAGGTCCCACCCCTCGGGGAGATCCTGGAGCACGACGAGGGCATCCCTCCTGCCGATGTGCGGGACGCCCTGGCCCACCAGAAGCACCTGGGCGAGATCCTGGTGGAGACCGGGAAGGCCCGGCCCGAGGCCGTGGCCCGCGCCCTGGACCAGCAGCAGAAGCGGCGCAACCAGGCCGAGGCGGCCACGATCCGCGTGGCCACCGAGAAGGTGGACAGGCTGGTGAACCTCGTCGGAGAGCTGGTCATCACCCAGGCCATGCTCGCCCAGGCCGCCCAGACAAGCCGGGAGGCGGGTGACGAGCGGCTCGCGAGCGCCCTGCTCCAGCTGGACCGCCAGACGCGCGAACTCCAGGAGCGGGTCATGGGCATCCGGATGGTGCCCGTGGAGATGGTCTTCTCACGCTTCCCCAGGATGGTCCACGAGCTGGGCAAGCAGATGGGCAAGGAACTGGACCTGGTCCTGGAAGGACAGGCCACCGAGCTCGACAAGACCTTCATCGAGATGCTGGTGGACCCGATGACGCACCTGGTGCGCAACGCCGTGGATCACGGCATCGAGACCCGCGAGGAGCGGATCGCCGCGGGCAAGGCTCCCAAGGGGACCATCGCCCTGCGGGCCTTCAGCCGCGGGGGGAACATCCACATCGAGGTCAAGGACGACGGCCGGGGGCTGGATCCGGAGCGCATCCTCAGGAAGGCGGTGGAGCGCGGCCTCCTCCAGCCCGGGATCCGCCCCTCCGACGAGGAGCTTTTCGGGCTGATCTTCGAGCCCGGCTTCTCGACTGCCGAGCGGATCTCCGACGTCTCCGGGCGGGGCGTCGGGATGGACGTGGTCCGCCAGAACATCCGCTCCCTCGGGGGCCGCATCGAGATCGCCAGCAGGCTCGGCGGGGGCTCGACCTTCAGCCTGATCCTGCCCCTCACCCTGGCCATCCTCGACGGACTGATCGTCCGGGTGGGGCCGGAGACCTTCGTGTTCCCCCTGGCCTCGGTCCTGGAGAGCTTCCAGTGCCGCGGAGACGAGATCCATACCGTCAAGGGGGACCGGGAGGTGATCAGCCTGCGGGGGGATTTCATCCCCGTGGTACGCCTCCAGCGCGTCCTGGAGACCGGATCGGCGGAGGGCTCGGCGCCCGACGGGCGGGCGCTGATGGTCCTGGTGGAATCCGAGGGCCGGCGTGCCGCCATGGCCGTGGACGAGCTGCTCGGCCAGCAGCAGGTGGTCATCAAGAGCCTGGAGGCCCACTACCGCAGGGTGGAGGGGATCTCCGGCGCCACCATTCTGGGGGACGGCCGCGTGGCGCTCATCCTCGACGTGCCGGGCCTGCTCCGCTTCGACCACGGGTTGGCCCCGGCCACGCCATGACCACCAGCCTCACGGAAACGGCCACCCGCCCCGAGCCGCTCCCGGAGCGGAGCCCTCTCTCCGCGTCCACCTTCCAGGCCCTGCGCGACCTCCTCCACGAGCACTCCGGCATCGCCCTTTCGCCCCACAAGATCACCATGGTCCAGTCCCGGCTGGCCAAGCGCCTGAGGGTCCTCCGCCTGCCCAGCTACGAGGCCTACCTGGCACTCCTGCGCGACCCCGGCTCGCCCGAGTGGGTGGACTTCATCAATGCCCTCACCACCAACCTCACCAGCTTCTTCCGGGAGCCCCACCACTTCCCCAAGCTGGTGGAACTGCTCTCGGAAGCGGGACCTGCGCCCCGCCCCATCCGCATCTGGAGCGCGGGCTGCTCCACCGGCGAGGAGCCATATACCCTGGCGATGACCCTCGTCCGGGCCTTCGGCCCGGCCCACCCCACGGAGATCCTGGCCACGGACCTCGATACCGCGGTGCTCGAGACCGCCGCCCGGGGGGTGTACCCCTATGCCAGGGTCGAGACGCTGGATCCGGAGTGGCGCAGGCTGGCGTTCCTCCGCGGCACGGGCGAGCATGAGGGACAGGTCCGGATCCGGCCGGAGATCCGGCGGGCGGTCCAGTTCAGCCAGCTCAACCTGCTGGAGTCCCGCTGGTCCCTGCCCGGCGCCCCCTTCCACGCCATCTTCTGCCGCAACGTGATGATCTATTTCGACAAGCCCACCCAGCGGAGCTTGGTGCAGCGCTTCCGGGACCTGCTCGCGCCCCGGGGCCTGCTCTTCGTGGGCCATTCGGAATCCCTGCTCGATGCCTCCTCCGGCCTGGAACCCCTGGGGCACACCATCTACAGGAAACAGGACGGCCAGCCATGAGCCCCGGCCGTTCCAGCCGCCCCGAACCCGCCCACGGCTCCCGCATGCCCTCGTTCATGCGAGGCAAGGCCTCCAGCTACTTCGACCGCCACTTCCAGCGCTCCGCCATGAAGATCCTGCCCGGGGAGTTCTACGCCACCCACCGGGACGAGGTCATCGTCACCGTCCTCGGGAGCTGCGTGGCCGCCTGCCTCATGGATCCGGTGGCCATGGTGGGTGGGATGAACCATTTCATGCTGCCCCTCAGCCGACGCGACCAGGATCCCGACGTGTTCTTCGCCGCCCGGTACGGCGCGGCCGCCATGGAGTACCTCATCAACGAACTCCTCCGCATGGGCGCCCAGAGGGATCGCCTGGTGGCCAAGGCCTTCGGCGGCGGGAAGGTGATGGAGGGCCTCTCCGACGTGGGGAGCCAGAACATCCTCTTCGTCCGGACCTATCTGCAGCAGGAGGGCATCCCCCTCTGGGCGGAGGATCTCGGCGGAGCGCGGCCGCGAAAGGTCTACTTCTTCCCGCACAGTGGCCAAGTGCTGGTGAAGCGCCTCGAGCAGGCACACAACCGCACCATCCTGGAGCGCGAGGTGTCCTACCTCGAGCATGTCGCCCTGAACCGGGACGGATCGGACGTGGAGCTGTTCACATGAGCTCCCCGGGTCGGAAGAAGGTCCTGGTCGTGGACGACAGCCCGCTCATCCGCCGGGTGCTCACGCTGGTCCTGCAGCGGCATCCGGGGCTGGAAGTCGTGGGCACCGCCGGGGATCCCTACGAAGCCCGGGAGCAGATCCGGGCGCTGGCTCCGGATGTCCTGACACTGGATGTGGAGATGCCCCGCATGGACGGCCTCACCTTCCTGGGCAAGCTCCGGAAGGCCCATCCCATCCCGGTCGTCATGGTGTCGAGCCTCACCGCCAAGGGCACCGCCACCGCCCTGGACGCCCTGGCCATGGGCGCCGTGGATGTCATCGGCAAGCCGGAGCTCGACCCGCTCCAGGGGCTGGAGGCCATGGGCTCGGAGATCGCCGAGGCCGTGTATGCCGCGGCCCAGGCGTCCACCCGCACTCCCGCACCTTCTCCGGCCCCCCCTGCCCCGCCCCCCCTGGCCAGGATCGCGCCGGGACGCCAGCTCATCGCCATCGGAGCGAGCACCGGCGGCACCGAGGCGTTGAGGGAGGTCTTCCAGGCCCTTCCCGCCGGGCTTCCGCCCATCGCCGTGGTCCAGCACATGCTCCCGGGGTTCACGGAGGCCTTCGCCGCCCGCCTGGATCGCCTCTGCGCCCCCAAAGTCAAGGTCGCGGACGCAGGAGAGCCCCTGCAGTCCGGGGTGATCTACCTCGCCCCCAGCGGCAGGCACCTGCGGGTGGAGCGCCGTCCCGGCGGTCTCCAGGCGCGTCTCGGGGACACCTCGCCGGTCTCCCGCCACCGCCCCTCCGCCACCGTGCTGTTCGAATCCGCGGCCGAGGCCTGCCGCGGCAAGGCCCTGGGCATCATCCTCACGGGCATGGGGGATGACGGCGCGGCCGGCCTCCTCCGGATGCGGGAAGCCGGGGCCGCGACCCTCGGTCAGGACGAGGCCACATGCGTGGTGTACGGCATGCCCAAGGTCGCCTTCCTCCTGGGGGCCGTGGATCGCCAGATCCCCCTCGACGCCCTGCCCCGCCACATCCTCGCGTGGTCCACCGAGCCCAGGTTCGAACACCCCTCCCAGGATATTCCATGACTCTCCTCATCCACCCCGACCCCCAGTCCGGCCTCCTCCGCATGGAGGGCAGCTTCACCTTCGAGGCCCATGGGCCCTTCAAGGCCGCCACCACGGGCCTGCTGGAACGGGAGGATCTCCGGGCCATCACCCTCGACCTGGCGGGGGTGACCTACATGGATTCCGCGGCCCTGGGCATGCTCCTCCTCCTTCGGGAGCGGGCCGAGGCCAGGGGTCTCAAGGTGGTCCTCAGCCGCCCTGCGCCGACCGTCCGGAACATCCTCCAGGTGGTGCAGTTCGGCAAGCTGTTCGAGATCCGGGAGGGATGATGCGCCTCCCCGGCGGGGTCCTGGCCATGGCGGCGGGTGGCTGGGCCGCTCTGCGCACGCCCGTGTGCCATCCGGGCCAGGCGCTCCTGGCCGGCCTCGCCGCCCTGCTGCTCCTGGCCCTCCTGCTGACCTGGCTCCTGTCCCGCGCCCGCATCCGCAACCTGGAGAGGTTCACCCGCCAGCTGGAGGAGGCCGCGGGAAGACCTCCGGGACAGCGCCACATCACCCTCCCCGCCCGGGACGAGACCCGGATGCTTGCGGAGGCCTTCAACAGGCTGATGACCCGGCTCGACCAGAAGGCTGCTCTCATCCACCGGGCCCATGCCCAGGCCGAGGAGGAGATGGGCCTGGCAAAGCACGTCCTGAAGCGCCTGGTGGAGCCGGGCCGGGGCCGCCTGCCCAGATCCTTCCAGATGGAGACCCTCCACACCCAGCGCATCAACGGCGATGCCTGCGTCTACCACAGGGGTCCCACGGGGCTCCATTTCGGGTTCCTCTGCGATGCCGCCGGCCACGGCCTCACCGCGGGCATCTCGACCCTCCCGGCCATCCAGAGCTTCCTGGACCTGGCAGCCCACGATGTCCCGCTGGAGACCATGTACCAGACGATCAACCAGCGCATCCACCAGCTCATGCCCGTGAACCGCTTCCTGTGCCTGATGCTGATCCGGCTCGACCTCCGCAGCGGAGCCCTGTCGGTGCTCAACGCCGGGCTCCCCGATGCCATCCTGTGCCTCCCCGGAGCCGGACGGCGGCGATTCCCAAGCCGCAACTTGCCCGCGGGGATCCAGGTGGCCATGGAACCGCCGGAGTCCGAGACGGTGGCCGCCCCCCCAGGCAGCCGCCTGCTGGCCTTCACGGATGGCGTTCTCGACCTGTTCCCGGGCACCGAAGCTGAATCCCGGCTGCTGGAAGGCCTGGAGCGCAGCCCTTTCGGGGTACACCGGGCCGCCGTGGAGGAGACCCTGGCCCTGGCCATCCAGGACCGCGAGCAGCATGACGATGTGTCCTGGGCCCTCTGGGAGATCCCGGATCCGGCCGATCTGCCCCTCCCGGACCTGCCCCCGCCTCCGGCCGGACCCGCCCCGGCAGATCTGGACACCCCCCTGGACCTTGCCCTGACCTTCGAGCCGGAGCGTCTGGCCACGCGGGACCTCGTCCCGGAGGTGATGCGCCTCCTGGCCACCCTCGCCCTCCCCGCCGCCCTGGAGCCGGCCCTGGCCCTGGCCCTGGGCGAGG
>DAIDKC010000134.1 GCA_027451045.1 Holophagaceae bacterium
AGGCCCTGGTCGATCATGGAGTCGGCGACCTTGAGGAAGCCGGCGATGTTGGCACCGTTGACGTAGTTGCCGGGGGTGCCGAAGCGGGCGGCCGCATCCACGCAGGACTTGTGGATGTTGACCATGATCTGGTGCAGGCGGGCGTCCACCTCCTCGGCGGTCCAGCCCAGGCGCATGGAGTTCTGGCTCATCTCGAGGCCCGAGGTGGCCACGCCGCCGGCGTTGGAGGCCTTGCCGGGGGAGAAGAGGATCTTGTCCGTGTTGGCCTGGAAGAACTCCACGGCGTCCAGCGTGCTGGGCATGTTGGCGCCCTCGACCACGGCCTTGCAGCCGTTGGCCAGCAGCGTCTTGGCCTCGTCGAGGCTCAGCTCGTTCTGGATGGCGCAGGGCAGGGCCAGGTCCACCTTCTGCTCCCAGGGGCGCTTGCCGGCGTGGAACTGGGCCGTCTTGAACTTCTGGGCGTACGGGGCCACGGACATGCGGTCAATGCGGAGCATCTCCTCCATGTAGGCGATCTTCTCGCCGGAGATGCCATCGGGATCGTAGATGTAGCCGTCGGGACCGGAGATGGTGACGACCTTGGCGCCCAGCTGGGAAGCCTTGGTGACGGCGCCCCAGGCGACGTTGCCGAAGCCGGAGACGGCCACCTTCTTGCCCTGGATGGTCTCGCCCTTGGTCTTCAGCATCTCCTCGGCGAAGTAGACCACGCCGAAGCCGGTGGCCTCGGGACGGATGAGGCTCCCGCCCCAGTACTGGCCCTTGCCGGTCAGCACGCCGGTGAACTCGTTGCGGAGCTTCTTGTACATCCCGAACATGAAGCCGACCTCGCGGCCGCCCACGCCGATGTCGCCGGCCGGGACGTCGGTGTCAGCGCCGATGTGGCGGAAGAGCTCCATCATGAAGGCCTGGCAGAAGCGCATGACCTCGGCATCGGACTTGCCGTTGGGATCGAAGTTGGAGCCGCCCTTGCCACCGCCCATGGGCAGGCCGGTGAGGCTGTTCTTGAAGATCTGCTCGAAGCCCAGGAACTTCAGGGTGTCGAGGGTCACGTTGGGGTGGAAGCGGATGCCGCCCTTGTAGGGCCCGATGGCGCTGCTGAACTGCACGCGCCAGCCGTTGTTGATGCGGATCTGCCCCTTGTCGTCCACCCAGGGCACGCGGAAGGAGATGGCGCGCTCGGGCTCGACGAGCCGCTCGAGGATGGCGTGCTTCTTGTACTTCGGCTCCTTCTCGAGGACCGGAGCCAGGGAGTGCAGGATCTCGGTGGCGGCCTGGATGAAGAGGGTTTCCCAGGGGGCCTTCTTCTTCAGGCTCTCAAGGACCTCGGTGACGTACTGGCTCATGGTTCCTCCTGGAAGGAAGGGTGATGGGGCGGTGGGAGAACCCCGTCGCGGAAACGGCTCCTCGAGAGGGCGCCGGGAGGCCTGTCCATGGGGCTCCGCGGCCTGCGTCGAACATCCTATACCTGGACGTCCAGACTTTAGCGGCGATGCTTCCGCCGCCGCGAGGGTCGGCTGCAAACTCGTGATGCGAAGCACTCGGGGCCGGCCTTTTTGGGAGGTCCCGCCTGATGTGCTTGACGGAATGTAAAACGGAAGATGGGGGATGCCGGTGCAGGAACCCCCATGGGCCGACCGCTGCCTGCATTGACTTCCACTTCGCTGGTGGTTTGCTGGAGCCATGCCGCGTGCCATCCCCTTCAAGCTGCATGCCCCCTACCAGCCTGCCGGCGACCAGCCCG
This sequence comes from Holophagaceae bacterium, assembly GCA_027451045.1. Taxonomy (GTDB): domain Bacteria; phylum Acidobacteriota; class Holophagae; order Holophagales; family Holophagaceae; genus Geothrix. The sequence continues at coordinate 1,742 of DAIDKC010000134.1, forward strand.
AGGCCATCGCGCAGCTGGTCGAGGGGCTCGAGCACGGCGAGCGCTTCCAGACCCTGCTGGGCGTCACCGGATCGGGGAAGACCTACACCATGGCCTCCACCATCGCCCGGGTGGGGCGTCCGGCGCTCATCTTCGCCCCCAACAAGACCCTGGCCGCCCAGCTGTTCAGTGAGTTCAAGCAGTTCTTCCCGGAGAACGCCGTCGAGTACTTCGTCAGCTACTACGACTACTACCAGCCCGAGGCCTACGTCCCCGAGCGGGACCTGTTCATCGAGAAGGACGCCAAGATCAACGAGGAGCTGGAGAAGCTGCGCCTCAGCGCCACCCGGTGCCTGCTGGAGCGGCGCGACACCATCGTGGTGGCCTCGGTGAGCTGCATCTACGGCCTGGGCGATCCCAGCTCCTACCTGAACCTGTCGGTGACACTGAAGCCGGGGCAGACCCTTGACCGGACCATGCTCCTGCGGGACCTCGTGGCCATCCAGTACCAGCGGAACCAGGTCAGCTTCGAGCCGGGCGTCTTCCGCGTCCGGGGCGACGTGGTGGAGGTCTACCCGGCCTACGAGGATGTGGCCTACCGCGTCGAACTCTGGGGCGACGAGATCGAGCGCCTCTCCAAGATTGACCCCCTGCGGGGCGCCGTGATCGAGAAGCTGGAGGAACTCACCATCTGGCCGAAGACCCACTACGTCACGCCCGAGGACAAGCTGAAGGCCGCGATCCGTGACATCAAGGACGAACTCGAGGCGCGGGAGGAGGAGCTGCGTGCCGCAGGGAAGATCGTCGAGCTGCAGCGGCTCCACCAGCGGATCATCTACGACGTCGAGATGATGAAGGAGATGGGCTACTGCAGCGGCATCGAGAACTACAGCCGCTTCCTGGACGGCCGGAAGCCCGGTGAGCCGCCCCATACCCTGCTCGACTACTTCCCCGAGGACTTCGTCGTCTTCATGGACGAGAGCCATGTGGCCACCGGGCAGCTGCACGGCATGTTCAACGGCGACCGTTCGCGGAAGACGGTGCTGGTGGACTACGGGTTCCGGCTGCCCTCCGCGCTGGACAACCGGCCCCTGAAATTCGAGGAATTCGAGAACCGGGTGCACCAGGTGGTCTTCGTTTCCGCCACCCCCGGCGACTATGAGCTCCAGCAGAGCGGCGGTGTCGTGGTGGAGCAGGTGGTGCGCCCCACCGGGCTCGTGGATCCCCTGGTGGAAGTCCGCCCGGTGGGCACCCAGGTGGACGACCTGCTGGAGGAGATTCGGAAGACCGTCGCCCGGGATGAGCGGGTGCTGGTCACGGTGCTCACCAAGAAGCTGGCCGAGCAGCTCACGGCCTACTACCAGGAGCTGGGCATCAAGGCGGAGTACCTCCACAGCGAGATTGACACCCTGGAGCGGGTGGAGCTGCTCAAGAACCTGCGGCGGGGCGTCTTCGACGTCCTCATCGGCATCAACCTTCTGCGGGAGGGCCTCGACCTTCCGGAGGTGAGCCTCGTGGCCATCCTGGACGCGGACAAGGAGGGGTTCCTCCGCAACACCCGGAGCCTCATCCAGACCATCGGCCGCGCCGCCCGGCACGTGCACGGGAAGGCCATCCTCTACGCGGACGTCAGGACCGCCTCCATGGAGCAGGCCATCGGGGAAACCGAGCGCCGGCGGCAGAAGCAGCTGGCCCACAACGCCACCCATGGCATCACGCCGGAGACCGTGAAGCGAAACCTGGACGACGTCATGGGGGAAGCCCTCGCCCGGGAGTTCATCAACGTGCCCAAGGCCGAGGCCGCCGCCGAGGAGCCGCTGCTGTACCTGGAGGATCATGCCTTCGAGCGCGAAGTCGCCAAGCTCGAGAAGCGCATGAAGGACCTCGCCTCCCAGATGAAGTTCGAGGATGCGGCCGGAATCCGCGACCGGATCCTGCGTGTCCGGCGCGAGCGGTTGACCGCGGCCCCCTGATGCGGGTGGTCTCCCGCTCCGGGTCCCGTCTCCAGGATTGCAGTCGGGAACGGCTCCTGCCGATGGGGCTGCAGAGTGCTCCATGCCCAAGGCCCGCACCTTGCTCCGGATGGCCGCCCTTCTCCTGGGAGGGGTGCTGGGCACGGCTGCACCTCCGAAGGGCCTCCTGGAGGCGGGATTCCCTCAGGTCCGCAACTACCCTCCCCCCGTGTACGGGGCGGGAGCCCAGAACTGGGCCGTGCTCCAGGACGCCCGGGGGATCATCTACGCAGGGAACAACCGGGGGGTGCTGGAGTTCGACGGCAACCGCTGGCGCCTGATCCCGACGACCCGAGGGACCGTGGTGCGCTCCCTCGGCCTGGGCCCGAACGGGCGGGTGTACGTGGGTGGAGTCGGCGAGATCGGCTACCTCGCGCCTGACGCGAACGGAAGCGACTGTTTCGTGTCCCTGGTGGACCGTATCCCCGCAGCGGCGCGGACCTTCTCGGATGTCTGGGTGACCCGGGCGACCCCGGAAGGCATCCTCTTCCAGTCCAGGGAGTATCTCTTCCTTCTTCACGGAAGCCGGGTTCGGGTGGTGAAGGCGGATACCACCTTCCATGTGGCATTCGTCGTGGGCCCTCGCATTTTCGTCCGGCAGCGGGACGTGGGATTGGAGGAGCTCCAGAGAGGACGCCTGGCCCTCGTCCCGGGGGGACGGCGGTTCGCCCGGCGGAGCGTGTTCGTCATGCTCCCCCTCGGTCCAGGGGGACGGGAGGGCATCCTGGTCGGGAGCCGGACCGGGGGCCTCTGGCGGCTGGGCCCGCGGGGCCTGAGCCCCTTCAGGACGCCTGCCGCCGCTTACCTCCGGCGGGAGGCGCTCTACGGGGGCACCCTGCTCCCTGACGGTTCCCTGGCGCTGGCGACGATCCGGGGCGGCGTGGTGCTGATGGATCCGGAGGGGCGCGTCCTGGGTCTTCTGGACCGGCGGGCGGGCCTGATGAGCGACAACGTGAAGTTCGTCTGTCCGGACCGGGATGCGGGGCTCTGGCTGGCCCTCGACAACGGTCTTGCACGGGTGGCGTGGTCATCCCCGCGCACGGTCTTCGACGGCCGGGCCGGGCTGCAGGGGACGGTCTGGGCCCTGCAGCGCTTCCGGGGGCGGCTGTACGCGGCCACGGGGCAGGGCGCCTTCGTGCTGGTGCCCTCCACCGCCAGCACGGATCCCCGGCCCCGCTTCCAGCCGCTGGCAGGCGTGGACACCCAGAGCCTGGCCTTCCTGCCCTTCGGGCACCACCTCCTGCTCGCCAGCGCCCAGGGGATCTTCGCGATCCGGGGGAGCCATGCGCGGCTCGTTCGCCGTTCTAGCGCCGTTGCCATCTCTCTGCTTCGCCCCGTGGAGGCCCCCTCCCTGCTTCTGGCGGGCATGCAGGGGGGCGTGCTCCTGCTCCGCCATATGCCGGGATCCTCCAGGTGGGTGGATGCGGGAGGCATCCCCGGCGTGGAGGATGACATCTACTCCATGGTCGAGGATGGGCGGGGGCGGATCTGGCTCGGCACGGGTTCCCGGGGCATCTACCGGCTGACCTTCCCGTCAGGATGGTGGCGGCACCCGGAGGCGCTCCGTCCTGCCATCGCCCACTATGGCCTGGGGCAAGGGCTGCCGAGCCTCGGGGAGACGACCCTCTTCCTGTGGCGGGGGGAACTCCTGGCGGCCACGCAGGCCGGCGTCCTGCAGTACGAGGAGACCGGGGACCGCTTCGCGCTGGACCCCCGTTTCTCGGCCCTCTTCTCCGGCGGGCCGAGGGCCATCAAGGCCGTCCATGTGGATGCCAAGGACCGGGTCTGGATGGAGACCGAGCGGATGCCCGGACAGCGCATGGAGGCCGGGGTGGCGGTTCCCCGGGGAGACGGATCCCTGGCGTGGGTGGCAGGGCCTTATCGGCCCCTTGGCAGGTTTGCCGTGGACGCCATCCAGGTGGACCGGGACGGGACGGTCTGGTTCGGAGGACCGGCGGGCATTGTGCGGTTCGATCCCGCCCGCGCCCGGCCTGAAGGCTGCGGGGCCCTCATCCGCCGGGTAGCCACAGGAAAGGCGCTGCTGTTCGGAGGCTCGACGCCGCCCGCCGGGAAGCCGGCGATGCCGGTGCTTCCGTACCGGCAGGGCACCCTCCGGTTCGACTTCGCCTCCCCCGAGTCCGATCCGGGCGATGACAGTGGCTTCCAGGTCCGTCTCGACGGCTACGATACGGGATGGTCGGCCTGGACGAAGGAGGCCTTCAAGGAGTACACGAACCTTCCCGAGGGGCGCTACCGGTTCAGGGTCCGGGCCCGGAACGGCGAGGGCCAGCTGAGCCCGGAGGCCGATTTCGCCTTCCGGATCCTGCCTCCCTGGTACCGCACCTGGTGGGCCTCCCTCCTCTTCCTCGCCGCCGGGGGCGCGGCCCTGGGAGGACTGCTCCGGATGCGGACCCGCCTGCTCCGCCGCAGGAACCACGCCCTTCAGAAGCTCGTCGCCCAGGCCACCGAGGACCTCCGGGAACGCGAACGCCTCCTGGCCTCCCAGGCCGGAGCCCTGGAGCGCGCCAACGCCCGCCTGCGGGATCTGGACGAGCAGAAGAACCAGTTCCTGGCCGTGGTGGCCCACGATCTGCGGAACCCCCTGAACGCCATCATGCTGTCCTCCCAGGTGATCGAAGGGGCCGACGACCTCCAGGAGGCCCGGCGGCGGGCGGCGCGGATCACCCGCGAATGTGCGGGGATGGAGGCCCTCATCGGCCGGTTCCTGGACCTGTCGGCCCTGGAGACCGGGAGCATCCAGACGGAGCCGGGGGAGGTCTCTGTCGCCCGCCTGGTGGACGACATCCTCGCGCGTCACGAGCCCGCTGCCTCGGCTAAGGGTATCCGTCTCGTACGGCCCGAGGGCGCGGAGGGTGCGCGCGCCTTCGCCGACCCGAAGTTCGTGGCCGCGGTGCTCGACAACCTTGTCTCCAATGCCATCAAGTTCTCCCCGGGGGGCGCCACCGTACGGGTGGGTGTTGCGGAACGGGAGGGCATGGTGCGGGTGTCCGTCCAGGACCAGGGGCCTGGACTCACCGAGGCTGACATGAAGGGGCTTTTCGGGCGCTTCGCGCGGCTGAGCGCCCAGCCCACGGGTGGCGAGAAGTCCATCGGGCTCGGCCTGTCCATCGCCAGGCAGATGGTCGAGGCGTGCGGCGGAAGGATCTGGGCCGAAAGCGAACCCGGTCACGGCGCGACCTTCCAGGCGGAGTTACCCCGGAGCGGCGGAAAAGCATGAATGCCGCCCCGGGGGAGGCCGTGCCTACTACTGGCCCGGTTCGACCTTGTGGGCCTGCTCCGCGTGGTGATCGGCGCCCAGGAGCATGTAGAAGGCCGGGACCACGAACAGGGTGAAGAGGGTCCCGATGGAGAGTCCCGTGAAGATCACGATGCCCATGTTCATGCGTCCGGCCGCGCCCGCACCCTTGGCGATGACCAGGGGGAACACGCCGAGCACCATGGCGGCGCTGGTCATGAGGATGGGGCGGAGGCGGATGGAGGCGGCTTCAAGGATCGCCTCCAGCTTCCGGTGGCCGGCGCGCTGGAGCTCGTTCGCGAACTGGACGATGAGGATGCCGTGCTTGCTGATGAGGCCCATGAGGGTCACCAGGCCCACCTGGGTGTAGATGTTCAGGGAGACCTTCGCGAGGGCCAACCGCGGGAAGAAGGCCCCGAGCATCGGGAGTGTGGAGATGAAGACCATGGCGCCGAACAGGGCCATGGGGACCGAGATGAGGATGATCACAGGATCCCGGAAGCTGTTGAACTGGGCCGCGAGCGCCAGGAAGACGATGATGATGGCGAACAGCATGGTGACGAGGAACCCGCCGGACTCCTGCACGTACTGGCGCGAGACGCCCGAGTAGTCGGCGGTGTAGCCGCTGGGTGCGACCTCGTGGAGGGTGTCGTTCATGAACTTCAGGACCTCCGCCTGGGAATGGGCGGGGTTGTAGACGCCGGAAATCGTCGCCGAGTTGAGCTGCTGGAAATGGGCGATGGATTCAGGCACCACCGAGCGCTGCAGGGTGGCCAGGGTGGAGGCCTGGACCACGGCTCCCGAGGGCGTGCGGACGTAGTAGTCGAGCACCTGGCCGGGATTGAGGCGATCCTTCTGGAGCACCTGGGGGATCACCCGGTAGGAGCGCCCCTCGATGGAGAAGTAGTTCACATAGCCGCCGCCAAGCGCGGCGCTGAGGGAGCTGCCTACGTCCTGCTGGGTGAGTCCGAGCTGGGCGGCCATGTCCCGGTTCACGTCCACGGTGTACTCGGGCTTGTCGAGTTTCAGGTCGGAATCCACGAAGAAGAACAGGCCGCTCTTCCGGGCCTTGTCGAGCACGGCCTGGGAGACCTGGTACAGGTTCTGGAAGGGCTGGGTCGTCTTGATGACGAATTGGAGCGGCAGGCCCTGGCTGCCCGGAAGCGGGGGTTTCTGGAAGGCCACGACCCGGGCTCCCGCGATGGCCGAGAGGCGCTTCTGGAAGTCCTGCTGGATCTCGTCGGCGCTGCGGCTCCGGTCATCCCAAGGCTTGAGCAGCATGCCGCCGATCCCCTGGTTCGCCGTCGGGACGCCCGTCATCTGGAACATATGCTGGTACTCGGGCGTGGCCCTTGCAATCGCGAGGGCCTGGTGGGCGTAGCTCTCCATCTGCTGGGGCGTGGCGTTGGGGGGGCCCTGCATGCTGTAGAGGACGATGCCCTGGTCCTCGGTCGGCGCCAGCTCGGCCTTCGAGAACTTGAAGAGCGGGATCATCAGCAGGAGGAGCAGGAGGCCGCCGACCACCGGGACCTTCCAGGTTGCGAGCAGGCTCTTCAGCAGGCGGTGGTAGTGGTCGTGGAGCCCCTCGAACTGGCCGTCAATGAACTTCACGAACCGGCCGCTGTCCTGGTCGGGGCGGAAGAACCGTGAGCACATCATGGGCGAGAGGGTGAGGGCCACGACGCCCGACACGGCCACCGACCCGGCCAGGGTGAAGGCGAACTCGGTGAAGAGGCTGCCGGTGAGGCCGCCCTGGAATCCGATGGGGACGTACACCGCCACCAGCACGATGGTCATGGCGAGGATGGGGCCGCCGAGCTCCCGCGCGGCGATGAGCGCCGCCTCGAGCGGAGGTTTCCCCTCCTTCATGTGGCGGTCGGCATTCTCCACCACGATGATGGCGTCATCCACCACGAGTCCGATGGCCAGCACCAGGGCGAGCAGGGTGAGCAGGTTGATGGAATAGCCGAGCCCCAGCATGACGAAGAAGGTGCCGATCAGGGAGAGGGGCATGGCGATCACGGGGATGGCCACGGCGCGGAAGGTCCCCAGGAACAGGTAAATCACCAGGGTCACGATGAGGAGGGCTTCCACGAGCGTCTTGAGCACCTCCCGGATGGAGGTGTTGATGAACTGGGTGGAGTCGTAGACGACCTTCCCGGTGATCCCGGCGGGGAGCTGCTGCTGGATGGCCGGGAAGGCCGCCCGGACCCGCTTCGCGACATCGAGGATGTTGGCCTCGGGGGCGACCTTGATGCCGATGAACACCGACTGCTGGCCGTCGAAGGCCACGTTGAAGTTGTAGTTGTCCGAGCCGAGCACGACCTGGGCGACATCCTGCAGGCGGACCACCGCGCCCTTGTCCTGGCGGACGACGAGCTTCCTGAACTCGTCCACGGAGTGGAGATCCGTGTTGGCGGTGAGGTCCACGCTGACCATCTGCCCCTTGGTGGTCCCAACCGCCGACAGGTAGTTGTTCGCGGCGAGGGCGGCGTAGACATCGGCGGCGGTGACGCCGTGGGCGGCCATGCGCTTGGGATCCAGCCAAGCCCGGAGCGCGAAATTGCGGGCGCCCAGGATCTCGGCGGTCTGGACACCCTCGATGGAATCCAGCTTCGGCTGCACCACGCGCGAAAGGTAGTCCGTGATGTCGTTGGTCGGGAGCACCTTGCTGAAGAAGCCCATGTACATGGCGTCCGTGGTGTCGCCGGTCTGGACGGTGATGACGGGAGCCTGGGCCTGGGGCGGGAGCTGGTTCTTCACCGCGTTCACCTGGGTGGTGATCTCGGTGAGCGCCTTGTTGGCGCTGTAGTTCAACCGGAGGGTGCAAGTGATGGTGGACAGGCTGTTCACGCTGCTGCTCGACATGTAGTCAATGCCCTGTGCCTGGGCGATGGACTGTTCGAGGGGCTGGGTGATGAAGCCGGCCACGGTCTTGGCGTCCGCGCCGTAGTAGGCGGTGCTGATGGTGACGACGGCGCTTTCGGCCTTGGGGTACTGGCTGACCGGCAGGTTGAAGATGGAGCGCAGTCCGAGCACAACGATCAGCAGGCTGATCACCAGCGCCAGGACCGGCTTTCGGATGAAGATGTCGGTGACGTTCATCGGCGCGATCTCACTGTTCCTGGGGCGCCGGGTGGGGATCGTCGCTCGGGAGATGGCTATTGTCCACGAGGAGTGGCGTGCCGTTCTTGAGCTTCAGGCCGCCGCTGGTCACGACGAGCGCTCCGGGCTCCAGGCCCTTGAGGATGGCCACCTGGTCCCCGCGGGTCGGGCCGGTGGTCACGAAGGTCTGCTCGGCCACCAGGGAGGTGTGGTTCATGCCGTTCGCGCCCGCGACCTGGACCTTCTTCGCCAGGAACACCGTCGCGCCATAGGGGTTGTAGGTGATGGCGGTCTGGGGGAGCGTGAGGTACTTCTGCTTCGCTCCCACTTCAAGGCGCACGGAGGCGAACATGCCCGGCAGGAGACGGTGGGCGGGATTGCGAAGAGTGGCCTCGACCTGGATGTTCCGGGTGCTTCCGTCCACCTGGGGATTGATGGTGGTGACCCGCCCGGAGAAGCGCTGGCCCGGGAAGGCGTCGAGGGCGAGGTCCACCTTCTGGCCCCGGCCGAGGGTGGCTGCGTCCCGCTGGGGGAGGTAGAAGTCCACGTAGATCGGGTCCAGCTCCTGGAGGGAGACGACCGGCACGCCCGAGTTGAGGTAGGCGCCGGGGCTGGTGCTGATGATGCCGACTCTTCCCGGGAAGGGCGCGACGAGACGCTTCTTCGCGAGCACGGCGGAGGCCTGCTGGACCGCGGCCTGCTTCACGTTGAAGTCCGCCGCCGCCGCATCGTAGTCGCCCTGGCTGATGGTGTGGATGGCCAGCTGCTCCTTGGCACGGGTCAGGTTGACCTTGGCCAGCGCGAGGGCTGCCCGGAGCTGCGAGAGCTGGGCGGCCTCGACGGAGTCGTTGAGCTGGACGAGGAGGCGGCCTGCCTTGACATCGCCTCCGGGCGCTGCGGCGATCCGCGTGACCACGCCAGGCACCTCGAAGGCGAGGTCGGCGCCCTTCACGGCGCGGAGGGTGCCGATCGCGCTGAGGTCGGGCTGCCACAGGTCATAGGCCGCGATGGCCGTGGTGACGGTCTGGGGGGGCTCTCCCTTGGGCATGCCCTTCATCCGCACCGAGATGGCGCTGATCCAGATGAGGGCGATCACGGCCACCAGGCCGAGGATCGCGAGGACCATCACCGTCATGCGCTTGCCGATGCTGGGCGCGGGTTCGTTCATGTCTGGCGCGGGTTGGAAATCCATGGGTACTCCAGGGGATGCGGGTCAGGGCGAGGGGATCAGGGACGGGTCGCGGGGCTGTGCCAGCCTCCGCCGAGGGCGGCATACAGGGCGGCCGTATCGGAAAGCCGGGCGGCCCGGGCCCGGATTTCGCCCAGACGGGCCAGCTGCCACTGGCGGGTGGCGTCGAGGAGCTGGAGGTAGCTCACCGCGCCGAGGGCGTACTGGGCCTTCACCAGCTTGAGCGACCGGGCAGCGGCGGATTCGGCTCTGGCCTGGGCCGCCAGCGCGTCGGCGTCGTACTGGAGAGCGTCAAGTGCGTCCGACACGTTCTGGAAGGCGTTGAGTACGGAGGCCCTGTAGATGGCCGAGGCCGCGTCCAGGCCCGCCTCCGCGGCCCGCTTCTGGGCCCGGAGGGAACCGCCCTCGAAGAGGGGCTGGAACAGGTTGAGCCCGAGATCCCACGACCGCGTGGCCGCCTCGAAAAGGCGGCCGGTCTTCGCGGCCTCGGATCCGTACCCGCCGCCCAGGGTGATCTGGGGGAACAGGTTGGAGGTGGCGAGTCCGACCTGGGCGGTGGCCGCCCACAGCTGGGCCTCGGCGGCGCGCACGTCCGGCCGCTGGCGCACGAGGTCGCTGGGCAGGGTCACCGGGATGTCCGGGGGAAGCTGGAAGGAGGCCAGGGTTCCGCCCTGGGCGAGCTCCTGGGAGGGCATGCGGCCGAGGAGCACGGCGAGCTGGTTGCGGACCGTTGCGAGCGAGAGGCGGAGGGGGGGCAGGGAGGCCTGGGCGCTGGCGAGCTGGGCGCGCACCGCGAGGAGGTCCGCTTCGCTCCGGGAGCCGATGGCGACCTGCTCGGCGGTGAGGGTGGACTGTTCCTGGAGGAGGTCCACCACCTGCCCGGCGGCCTGGATCTGTTCCTGGAGGGAGGCCTCCTGGAACGTGGCGGTGGTGACGTTGGCTGCCAGGCTCAGGGAGGCCCCTTCCGTCAGCCAGCGCTGGTATTCCGCCTGGGCCTGGCTGAGTTCCACGCGGCGGCGCACGCCCCCGAAGAGATCCAGGGTGTAGGAGACGTTCACCGAGGCGTTGTACAGCGTGAAGGGGGAGGCCGTACCTCCCGCATCCACGCTCTGCTGGGCGCGGGTGACACCGGCTCCGGCGGTGATGGAGGGGAACCAGGCTCCCCGGGCGGCCTTCAGGATCTCCTGGGACTGGCGCAGCGAGGCGCGGGCAGCCTGCAGGGTGGGGCTGTGGTCCAGGGCGGCCTGGACCCGACGATCCAGTTCGGTGTTGCCGAACGTCTTCCACCAGGCGTCAGGAACGTGCGCGCCTTGGTGCAGGCGCTGGATGCCGCCTCCCCTGGGGTCGGACGATCCGACCGAAGCCGGGGTGGGGACCGGACCGTACCGGGTCGTCCGGGGCGGCTCGGGCGTGTGATACACAGGGCCTAGAGCGCAACCCGCAGAGGCGAGGAGGCAGGCGAGGCCGAAGGGTGCGGTAAGGATGTTTGCCCGCCGGGCGGGAGTGATCGTGGGAACATTCATGGCGTCATCCGGAAAGGGCTTGGAAAGCGGTGGCCGCCGGCTACCGGGCGTACATGCGGATGATGCGCTCGATGGCGGCCCTGCATGCAGCGCAGAACCCCACATCGTCACGAGTGAACATGATGCAGTCCTCCTGGCTGCGGTAGTAGCCGTGGGATTCGTAGTTGGCCCCTTCGAAGGCGCCGACCTGGCTGCTGTGGGCATCGGTGCCGAGGAGGCGGGTCTCGGAGGCCCGCTCGCGGAGGAAGAGGGCGTTCATGGCGGTCTCGGGCTTGTTGGCCGCCCTGATGGCGCGGCGCTCCTTCTGGATGGCCAGGCTGTGGGCCTCGAACTCGGCCTTCTTCCAGGGGGTCGGGAGCGGAATCCCCGGCGTCAGCAGAGCCGCCCACTTGGGGTGCAGGGGGTTGGCGGTGACATTGGGTTCCCAGGGCTCGGGCCGGGAAGGGTCATGGGTGGTGGCCACGTCCGAGGTGTAGTACTCGTCCGCCAGGCCCGCGAACTGGTGCCCGAATTCGTGGACGAAAACGTAGGGCGACCAGAGGCTGTCGGCAGCGACCGTGCTGAAGAGGTTGAAGATCCCCCCGCCGCCGTAGGTCTTGCCGTTCACCAGGATCTCCACGAACTCGTAGGGGGCATAGGAAGCCGCCTCGCGCCAGGCCCGGTTGTCGAAGGTGAGGATGTACCGCTCGCTGCCGAAGGCATCATACGTGGCGCCCAGCGGGGAGTGGCGGTAGACACCCGTGGAAGGGCGGCTGATGCCGCTCTGCGCGGCAGGGGGGCAGATGGCCCACACGTTGAAGTCGGACCGGTGCTGCTTGAAGGGGGGCTGGGCGAAGAGCATGCCCATGAGGCGGCGGGCGTCGTGCTCGAACTTGGGCCGCTCCGCTGCGGTGTAGCCATCGCCCAGGATGAGAAGATCCACCTTGTCCGCCGGGGGGCCGCTCTTCTGGAGGGCCAGGAGGGGTCCCGGATTCGGCGGCAGGGATCGGTCAATGGCGGGATCGCGGGGATCCACGTCGAAGGTCCACACGTCCTTGAAGGCGTTGGCGGCATCGCGCTCCTTCAGGTGGATGGTCACGGGGCGGTCCGGCTCCGGGAACCGCAGGGACTCGTCGAAGGTGCGGCTGGTGGTCTTCGCCTCGTCCGTGGTCCTCCATTCGCCGAAGATGCTGGCGAAACCCCGGGAGTAGAGCGGCTTCCCCGTGGCCTTGTCGTCCACCTCGAAGAAGTACGGACCGAGGTTGCTCGTGTCGAGCGCTTTGGCGGGATCCCCGGGCCAGGGCAGGGGCTCCACCACCACCCGCTCCAGGCCGAAGTGCTCGTGGGTGGCGTCCCCCGTGTGCCCGTAGTCCACCCGCATGGTCCTGGGAGGTGCAGCCAGGCAGGCGAGGGTGGCAAGGGACATCAACAGGCGACGGATCATGGAACACCTCGCAATAGAGGATAGACTGTTCCGCCGGAGATCCGATGCTCACCTCCAAGCAGCGCCAGTTCCTCAAGGCCCAGGCCCATGCCTTGAAACCCGTGATGCACGTGGGGAAGGGCGGCGTCACCCCGGCCCAGGCCGCCGAACTCGACGTGATGCTGGACAGCCTCGAACTGGTCAAGGTCAAGATCAATCCCAACAGCTTCGAGGACGAGGACACGGCGGCCGAGGCGCTCTGCAGGAGCGTGGCGGGCCTGGAGCACGTCTGGACGATCGGGCACACCCTCCTGCTCTTCAGGCCCAGCCGTTCCCGCCCGACGCGCTACCCCCTTCCATCCTGAGGTCCCGGGGGCTGTCCGGCCACGGGGGTGGCGTTCTTTCAGGTTCCAGGTGGGACATCCGAAAAGAACCCTGAGGAGGCCTGATGCCCTACCTGTCCTGGACCGAGGGGAGCCAGCTGTTCCGCCATGCCCTGGGGGAGGCCTGCATCCTCGGGCGGGATCCGCTCGCCTGCACCCTCGCCCAGCCGGGGCTTCCAGCGCTCTCCCGCACCCACGCGGAGATCAACCGCTACGGGGGGATCTGGTGGGTGCGGGACCTGGATTCCGCCAACGGCACCACGCTCAATGGTGTTCCTCTGAACCATCCCCATGGCAATGCCCTGCGGGATGGGGATGCCCTGGACCTCGGGGGGTGGCACCTCAGCTTCACGGAGGGCTTTCCGGGTCTGGACGAACGGCTGTTCGTCGAGCGCGTCGGGGACCTGTTCGAGGAGGTGAGGCCCGAACCGGCCCAGGCGCTCGTCCTGGTGCGCGGCATCGAGCTGCTCCACCGCTCCACCGCCAGCCTGATGCAGGAGGCGGATCCCGAGGCCATGGTCAAGGGCCTGCTGGACGAGTCCCTCCGCCTGCTGGGCGGGGACAGGGGCTTCCTGGTGATGCGGCAGGCCGAAGGAGGCTGGCGGACCGCCTACCGGGTGGGTGACGTGCAGGAGGGCATCGGGCTCTCCCGTTCGGTGCTGGACTACGTGGCACGGGAGCACACGGCGGTGCTCTCCAACCAGCCCCTGGCGGACCCGCGGTTCGGGGGCTTCAGCCTCGTGGAGCTCCACCGGGGCTCCCTTCTCTGCGCGCCCCTCGGCGAGCCGGGGGACCTCCAGGGCGCCCTCTACCTGGACCGCGAATCCGAGGGCCGGCCCTTCAGCCGTTTCGATCTCGCCCTGTTCCAGGCCTTCGTGCGGCAGGGCTCCATGGCCCTGCGCCAGGCCATGCTCCACCGCCAGGCTTTCAGCCAGGCCGAGCTGAACGGGGAACTCCTGCGGCTGCGGCACGACCGCCAGCTGGAGCTCGACCAGCACGGGCAGCTCCTGGCCGCCCTCGGGGCCTCGCTGCGGCGGGTCCAGAGCTGGTCCGAGGGCGTGGACGGGGACCTCGGCGCCTCCCTGAAGCTGGAGCTGGGGCAGATGGGCGAACTCCTGGAGCACGGCCAGCCGGCGGAGGCCCAGACGGAATCCGCGGCCGGGCATCCCTGGCACCTGGACCAGCTCCAGGAGGAGCTGGGCCGGCGCTGGAGCCCCCTCGCGCGCCTGCACGGCGCGGCCCTCGAGTTCACGGCTCCCCCCCAGGCCTCCGCCTGGATCGGGGCGGGGCCTGCACTGGCAGCGCTGTCAGGGCTGGTCGAGCCGATGCTCATGCAGCTGGTGCCCGGGGGAGCGATCTCAGCGCGCTGGGAGACTGATCGGGGTCACCATGTCCTCCGGCTGGCCTTCCCGTTGGGGCTCCATGCCCCGGCTCCCGACGCCTGGACCGTCCGCGTGCTGCGCGAGGCGGGCATCCAGTGGACCTGGAGTGAGCAGATCCTCTCCCTGCTGCTGCCCCAGGGCCCGGATTCCCAGCCCGAGGAGGCGGATCGCCCGCTGCTGGGCCTCGTGACCGAGGAACTCAACCTGCTCGGCCTGTTCCAGACCGTCGCCGAGGCCAGCGACATCTGGCTCTTCCCCCTGGAGGAGGATCCTCCCCTGCCGCCCCTGCCCCGGTTCCGATTCCTGGTGGTGGATGCCAAGGGCGTGGCCGATGCGGAAGGCTGCATCCGGGCCTATCGCCACCACCCCTCCTTCGTCACCACGCCCATCCTGGTGGTTCGCTGCGCGGAGGACGACACGCCCCGGCTCATGCACGCGGGCGCCACGGACTGGCTGGCGGAGGGGTTCCGATGGGAAGCGCTCCACCACCGCCTCCAGGTGCTCCGGGGCCACGTCGAGCTCCAGCAGCGGGCCCTCGCGGCCGAGCGCCTGGATTCCTTCCGCAAGATGGCCGGGACCCTCAAGCACGAGATCAACAATCCGCTGGCCATCATCCTCATGCAGGTGGAGCTCCTCCAGCGGAAGTACCCCGAGGAGCCCAAGCTCCAGAAGATCGAGGAGATGGTGGAGCGGATCAAGGCTCTCGTCCAGGTGCTCCAGAAGATGCGGGAGGCCAGCACCGAGGACTACGCGGATGGCTCGAGCATCCTGAAGCTGAGCTGACGGCCTATCCGATCCACCGGACGCCCCGTTCGCTGAGGAGCCCCTGGACCGGCCAGTCGTGGGGCTCCTCCGGGACCGCCTGGTGCATCTGGGTCTCGAAGCCCGCGCCCACCGTCATCACCTCCTCCGGGAGCTGCGGCAGGAGGGCGTCGAAGAAGCCGCCCCCGTAGCCCAGGCGGCAGCCCGAGTCGTCGAAGGCCAGGCCGGGCACGAGCAGCAGCTGGACGGGCGGAAGGAAATGCTGGGCCAGGACCGGCTCCTGCAGGCCTCTGTAGCCCGACTCGAGGGGCTCGGTGCCCCAGGCTAGGCGCGGCGGATGGGTGGAGGCCACCCGGGGGAAGAACCACAGCCACTCCGGATGCGTCCGGACGGCGGGGCGCAGGTCCACCTCCGATCCGGTGGGCCAGAAGGCCCCCACGCGGGTGATGCGGCGGTCCCGGCAGAAGCGGGCCAGATGCCCGCACAGGGCTTCAGACCAGGCCTGCCGCTGGGAGGTCGGGACGGCATCCCGTCGGGCCAGGTGGAAGGCCCGCAGCGCGGCCTTGGTCTCCATCAGGCCGTCGCCGCCTCCCCGTAGACGCGGTAGAGGTTGTCCCGCTCCAGCGGTTCGTAGCCGGCCTCGCGGATGAGGCGTGCCAGCTCGGCCTGGGAGAGCCCCTGGGGGGTCTTGGCCCCGGCGGTGTGGGCGATCTCCTCGGCCACGATGGTGCCGTCCACGTCGTCCGCGCCGTAGCTCAGGGCGATCTGGGCCAGGCCCGGCGAGATCATCACCCAGTAGGCCTTGATGTGCGGGATGTTGTCGAGCAGCAGCCGGGCCACGGCGATCTCGCGGAGGTCCTGGGTGCCCGTGGTCTCGTGGATGACATGGGTGCGGCTCAGCTCGTTGTCCTCGTTCTGGTAGGCGAGGGGAATGAAGGCCAGGAAGCCGTCGTAGCCCGCGGCCTGCGAGCGGTCCTGGAGGTCGCGCAGCCTCAGCAGGTGGTCCACCCTGTGCCGGGCCTCCTCGATGTGGCCGTAGAGCATGGTGCAGTTGGTGGGCAGGCCCTTGCGGTGGCACAGGGCGGCCGTCTCCAGGTACACCTGGGCTTCCTTCTTGCCGATGCAGATCTTCTCCCGGAGCTCCTCGTCGAAGATCTCGGCACCTCCCCCGGGGCAGCTCTCCAGGCCGGCGGCCATGCAGCGGTCCAGGAAGGCCTCCGTGGAGAGGCCGCTGATGCGGGCATAGTAGTCCATCTCGATCATGGTGAAGACCTTGAGATGGATGGACGGGAAGCGCGCCTTGATCTTCCGGAAGAGGTCCTCGAAATACTCCACCTTCAGCTTCGGGTTGTGCCCGGAGGTCATGTGCAGCTCGCGCACCCCCGCGCTCTCCGGCTTCTCGAGTTCGCGGATGATGTCCTCAGCGGAGAGCGCATAGGCGCGCGGCTCGTCCGGCTTGGCCTGGAAGGCACAGAACTGGCAGTGGGTGTAGCAGACGTTGGTGTAGGAGAGCCGCCGGCTCTTCACGTAGTAGGTCCGGCGTCCGTGCAGTTTCGTGCGCACATGGTTCGCCAGGGCCCCGACTCCGGAGAGATCCGGGGTCTCGTAGAGCAGGAGCCCGTCGTCGAAGGTCAGTCGCTCACCGCGGAGCACCTTCTCGGCCAGGGGCAGGAGTCGGGCATCGCGGATCCGGGAGGCAAGGGGAAGCATCGGCACCTCAGCCCACCATTGTAGCCCCGGAAAAGCTCTATGCCTCGGCCCGCTTCATCCGCTTCAGCGCCAGGCCCCAGATGAAGACAGTGAGCGCCAGCAGCTTCAGGAGCTGGGGCCAGAACGCCGCGAGTCCCACGCCCCGGAGCACGATGGCCCGGATGATGATGATGAAGTGGGTGAGGGGCATCAGCTCGCCGATGAGGTAGAAGGGCAGCGGCATGCCCTCGCGGGGGAAGATGTAGCCGCTGAGGAACACGAAGGGCAGGATGGTGAGCATGCTCATCTGGCTGCTCTGCGCCTGGTTCTGGGCCACGGTGGAGATGAGGGTGCCGATGCCCAGCATGGCCACGATGAAGAAGGCCGCCATGCCGTACAGCAGCGGGACGGATCCCGCCACGGGCACCTTGAAGAAGAGGTGGGCCACCCCGAAGAGGGCCGTCATCTGGGCGTAGGCCATCACGATGACGGGGATGATCTTCCCGAGGAAAAGCTCGAGGGGCGTCACCGGCGTCACGAGGATCTGGTCCAGGGTGCCGCGCTCCTTCTCGCGCACGATGGCGTTGGAGGCGAACATGATGCAGGTCATGGTGAGGATGACCCCCACGAGTCCGGGGACGATGAAGGTGGGGCTGCGCAGGTCGGGGTTGTACCAGGGCCTGATCCTCACTTCGATCGGCATGACGGGCTTGGCGGCATCGCCGTAGCCCATCCGCTCGGCCAGGAGCTGGGTGTTGCGGAGCTGGCCCACGCCCTGGGCCACGGCCATGGCGTTGGAGGCGGTGGTGGGGCTGGAGCCGTCCACGATGACCATCACCTGCCCCGTCTGTCCCGAGCGGATCTTCCGGGCGTAGTCGGGCGGGAACCAGACGCCGATCTCGGCCTGTCCGCCATCAATGTCCTGCCTGAGCTGGGCCTCGGTCTTCGCATACGCCTTCACGTCGAAGTAGCGGGTGGCCTGGAGGCCGTCTATGAAGCTGCGGCTCTCCTCGCTGTGGGACTCGTCCAGCACCACGGCAGGCATGTGCTTGACGTCGTAGTTGATGGCCATGCCGAAGATGAGCAGCTGCATGAGCGGCATGCCGAGCACGAAGGCGAGGGTCATGCGGTCCCGGCGGAGCTGGAGGAACTCCTTCCAGACGAGGGCTCGGACACGTTTCCACATGGGGGCTCCTCAGACGTCGGCGCGGGAACGCTGAACCAGGTCCACGAACAGGTCTTCCAGGGAGGGGAGTTCGGGAGGCAGGGCCTCGAATTCCAGTCCGGCGGCCCGCAGGCGGGAGAGCAGCGGGGCGGGGTCGGTGCCGGCGGCCAGGGACAGGCGCACGGCCCGGCCCTGGAGTTCGGCCGCCAGGACCTCCGGATGGCGCCGGGCCTCCGCTTGGAGGGCCCGGAAACGGTCCGTCCGGAGTTCCACGACCTGGCGCCCCATCGCCTCCTTCAGGCCCCTGGGGCGGCCGTAGGCCATGAGGTTCCCGGCCATGATGAAGGCGAGGCGGTCGCACTGGTCGGCCTCCCCCAGGTTGTGGGTGGTGACCAGGATGCTCATCCCCGAGGCCACCAGCTCATCCATGGCCTCCCAGAAGAGGCGCCGGCGAAGGGGATCCACGCCGCTGGTGGGCTCGTCCAGGAAGAGGATCTCGGGACGGTGCAGGGTGGCCGCGGCCAGGGCCACTCGCTGCCGCTCACCCGTGGAGAGGGCCGACACCATGAGATCCCGTTCCTCCCAGACCTGCATCTCCTTCAGGCGGTATTCCACCTCCCCCGCGAGCCGGCTGCCTTCGAGTCCGTAGAGGCCGCCGAAGAACCGCAGGTTCTCGGCCGCCGTAAGGTCGGTCAGGAGGCTGGACTTCTGGCTCATGTAGCCCATGCGGGCCCGGACGCGGTCGGCTTCGGTGAAGAGGTCGAGCCCCAGGGCCCGGGCCTTTCCCGCGCTGGGCGCCAGGACGCCGCAGAGCATGCGGATGGTGGTGCTCTTGCCGGCTCCGTTGGGGCCCAGGAAGCCGAAGATCTCGCCGGGCTCGATCTCGAAGCTCAGGTTCGAGACCGCGGTGAAGGTCCCGAAGCGGCGGGTGAGGCCTTCCACGGCCAGGACGGGTTCAGCCACGGGGGCCCCCCGCTTCGGCGAGGACGTGGAGGAAGGCGTCCTCGAGGCTGGGCTCCGAGCGCCGCACCTGCTCCACCCCCTCGATGGCCGCGAGGCGGGCCTGCACCGGACCCGGATCCTGCTCCGGGAAGCGGACCCGCAGCACCTCCCCTTCCGCGAAGAGGTCGAGGGGGTCCAGGGCCAGGAGGGCCTGCTGGACCTCCCGGCGGCGCCGGCTGACCAGCCGGAATACCAGGCCGGGGAGGCTCCGGCGGAAGGAGGCCAGGTCGCCCTCCGCCAGGACCCGCCCCTCGTGCATGAGCAGCATGCGGTGGGCGTACTCGGCCTCGTCCATGTAGGGCGTGGAGAAGAGGATGGCCACCCCTTCGTCGTGGACCTCGTGCAGCAGCGCCCAGAACTCCCGCCGGCTCACGGGATCCACGCCGGTGGTGGGCTCGTCCAGGAGTAGCAGGCGCGGCTCCGTGAGCAGCGCCGCGCAGAGGGCCAGCTTCTGCTTCATTCCCCCGGAGAGGGCGCCGGAGGCGCGGTCCCGGAAACGCTCCAGGTCCACGGAGGCGAGCAGCTTCCGGATGCGGGGTTCGGGGGACGCTAGGCCGAACAGCCCGGCCTGGAGCCGCAGGTTCTCCTCCACGGTGAGTTCCGGAGCGAGGCTGAAGGCCTGGGGCACATAGCCGATCCGGGACAGGTCAACGCCACGGTGCAGGCGTCCGCCGGTGTGGGCCTGGAGCCCCACCAGCATCCGGAAGGTAGTGGTCTTGCCGGCTCCGTCCGGGCCGATGAGCCCCACCAGGTCGCCCGCCTCCAGGGCCAGGTCCAGCCCCTTCACGGCCACCTTGGGCCCGAAGCGGCACTCCAGCCCGGCGGTTTCCAGGAGGCTCATCGGTTCGGCGCGCCCAGGCGCACGTCCACGGCCACGCCGGGGACCAGCCCCTTGTCCCATCCTCCGGGGAGGTCGGCCCGGGCCGCATAGACGAGATCCACCCGTTCTTCCCGGCTTTCCACCATCTTCGGGGTGAACTCGGATTCGTCGGAGACCTGGTCCAGGGTGGTCTGGATGGGGGGGGCTGGGCTGCCCGGCACATGCACGGACAGCGGCATGCCGAGGTGGGCCTGGGCCTGGAGGGGCTGGGGCAGGTAGAAACGCACCCAGAGGGCATCCAGACGGGCCACGGTGAGGATCGGCTGCCCTGCGGTGAGCACCGTCCCGGGCTCGCGCAGGCGATGGATGATGATGGCGTCGAAGGGGGCCCGAACCTCCAGGTATCCCGCCTGGATGCGGCTCTGGTCGAGCACGGCCCTCGCCTGCCGCGCCGCGGCATGGCCGGCTTCCCGCTCCTCGATCCGGGCGCCGGCTTTCAGCTCGGCCAGCGCCTTGGCCTGGAGGTTCAGGTTCGCGGCGGCCTGGTCCCGGGCGCTCACGGCCTGGTCGAGGGCGGCCTGGGCCATGACCCCTTCGCCCGCCAGCTTCCGCGTCCGGTGGAGGTTCACCTCCGCCAGCTTGAGGGCTGCCGACGCGTCGTGGACCCGCGCCTCGCCCTGGGCGATGTCCTCCGTCCGGGAACCCCGGTCCAGCTCCACGCGTTTCGCCTCGGCCCCTTCGTATCCAGCCAGATCCCTCGCCACGGCTGCATCCAGCTCGTCGGCGGAGATCCGTGCCAGGAGCTGCCCGGCCTTCACGCGCTGGCCCTCCTTGACGTAGACCTGCACCAGCCGCCCCGCCACCCGCGGGCCCAGGTCGCTGAGGTAGGCCTCGACGCGGCCGTTGAGCAGGGGGCGCGGGTCGCGGTGGCACCCCAGGAGCAGCATGGGGATCAGGAGGGCGGGCAGCAGGGATCTGGGCATGGGGGCCTCTCCGTCAGGGCTTGAAGTCGGGCAGGGGCGGGCAGGGCGATTCCGGGTGTGCGGCGATGCCCCGCCAGTAGAGCTGGAGCCAGGCCCGCTCTCCGGTGGTCACCGCGGTGCCCT
>DAIDKC010000135.1 GCA_027451045.1 Holophagaceae bacterium
GCCTCTGCTCCTACCTGCTCATCGGCTACTACTACGAGACGGATTTCGCCCCGGCGGCTGGCCTCAAGGCCTTCCTCACGAACCGGGTGGGCGATCTGGGCGTGGCCATCGGCATGCTGGTGCTCTTCGCCGCCTTCGGCACCTTGACCATCGGCGACATGCTGGTGAAGGCCGGGCACCTCGCCCCGGAAGCCGGCTTCGGCATCCTCACCTTCGCGACCCTGATGCTGTTCGTGGGCGCCACCGGCAAGAGCGCGCAGTTGCCGCTCTACCTCTGGCTGCCTGATGCCATGGCGGGTCCCACGCCCGTCAGCGCCCTCATCCATGCCGCCACCATGGTCACCAGCGGCATCTACATGATCTGCCGTCTGGCGCCGATCTACACGCTGGCTCCGATCACCATGGACGTGGTGGCCTGGGTGGGCGCCGCCACGGCGCTTTTCGCCGCCACCATCGGCCTCGTGCAGCGGGACATCAAGAAGGTGCTGGCCTACTCCACCGTGTCCCAGCTCGGCTACATGTTCCTGGGCCTGGGCTCGGGGGGCTTCGCCGCCGGCTATTTCCATGTCTTCACCCACGCCTGGTTCAAGGCCCTCCTCTTCCTCGGCGCGGGCAGCGTGATCCACGCCATGCACCACGAGCAGGATCTCTTCAAGATGGGTGGCCTGAAAGCCAAGATGCCCATCACCTTCTGGACCATGCTGGCGGCCACCCTGGCCATCATCGGCTTCCCCGGCACCTCGGGCTTCGCCAGCAAGGACGAGATCCTGGCCCTGGCCTACGCCAAGAACCCGGCCCTGTGGGTCATCGGCGTGGTGGCCGCGGGCTGCACGGCCTTCTACATGCTCCGTCTCTTCACGCTCGCATTCCTCTGCAAGCCGAGGGACCAGCACGCCCACGACCACGCCCACGAGAGCCCGGCGTCCATGACCATCCCCCTGGTGGTGCTGGCCCTCGGATCGCTGCTGGCCGTGGCGCTCGGTTGGCCCAAGGTGATGGGCGGGGACTTCCGGATCGAGGCCTTCCTGGAACCCTCCGTTACTTTCGGCCAGTTGCATCTGGTCCACCATGCGGAAGGGGGCAGCGAGTTCTACGCCCTCCTGCGTGTGGTCGCCTCGACGGTGGTCGGGCTCGGGTTCGCCCTGTTCGGGTACCTCACCTATCGCGACGGGCTGGAGGTGGCCGAGGCGCGCGCCGCCAAGTATCCCTTCCTCCACCGCCTGCTGCTGAACAAGTACTACGTCGACGAGGGCGTGGAGCGATTCATCCTCGGCCCCATCCGCTGGTTCGGGAACCTCCTCTGGAAGCTCTTCGACGTCATCATCATTGACGGCATCGGCGTGAACCTGCCGGGGGCCCTGACCCGGGTCTTCGGCGACTTCACGGCCCTCTTCCAGACCGGCCGCGTGCGCAACTACGCCCTCAGCATGGCGCTGGGCGGCGCGGTTCTCCTGTACGTCTTCCTGAAGTAGGTGGGGCGATGACCTGGCTGAACTCCCATCCCCTCACCTTCCTGGTCTTCGCCCCCACGCTGCTGGGCCTGCTCCTGCTTGTCCTCCCGCAGCCCCTCGCGAAGCTGACCCGTCTCCTCGGATTCCTCGGGGCCCTCGCCGTCTTTGTCCTCAGCCTCGCCTGGCTGCTGGGCCGGCCTGCCGGCTCCCTGGTCGAGCACGCCCCCTGGTTCACCCTGGTTGGCCTCCCCGTGGATTATGCCCTGTCGGTGGACGGCCTGAATTTCTGGCTGGTCCTGCTGACCACATTCCTGGTGCCCCTCACCATGCTGGGCACCTGGAACAGCCTGAAGGACCGCATGGGCACCTTCGCGGCCCTGTTCCTCCTCCTCGAGACGGGCATGCTCGGCGCCCTGGTGGCCCAGGATCTCTTCCTCTTCTATCTGTTCTGGGAGGGGATGCTCATCCCGATGTACTTCATGATCGGCGTGTGGGGCGGAGATGAGCGGCGCTACGCCGCCAACAAGTTCTTCCTCTACACCCTGAGCGGCTCGCTGCTCTGGCTGGTGGCGCTGCTCTTCCTCGCCGGGAAGGCCGGCAGCTTCGCCCCGGCCGTCATGGCCCAGGCGGCCTCGGCATTGCCCTTCGGCGTCCAGTGCTGGCTCTTCGTGGCCTTCGCGGTGGCCTTCGCCATCAAGGTTCCGCTCTTCCCGCTGCACACCTGGCTGCCGGATGCGCACGTCCAGGCCCCCACGGCGGGCTCCGTCATCCTTGCGGGCGTCCTGCTGAAGCTCGGCGGGTACGGCTTCATCCGCTTCGCCATCCCCATGTTCCCCGAAGCTGCCATGCATTTCGCCAAGCCCCTGGCGCTGCTCAGCGTGCTGGCGATCCTCTACGGAGCCCTGGTGGCCATGGTGCAGCGGGACATGAAGAAGCTGGTGGCCTACTCCTCCGTGAGCCACATGGGCTTCGTGATGCTGGGGCTGGCCTCCTTCACCGTGATCGGGACCCAGGGCGCCATGCTACAGATGCTCAACCACGGCATCAGCACCGGCGCCCTCTTCCTGCTGGTGGGCATGATCTACGACCGGGCCCACACCCGCATGATCGCGGACTTCGGCGGCGTGGCCACGAAGATGCCGATCTTCACGACCTTCTTCATCATCGTCACCCTCAGCTCCATCGGCCTGCCCCTCACGAACGGGTTCGTGGGCGAGTTCCAGATCCTCAACGGCACCTTCCTGTCCGGGTTCGCCTGGGGCCGCGCCTTCGCGATCATCGCCACCCTGGGGGTGGTCCTCGGGGCGGTCTACATGCTGTGGATGGTGAAGCGCGTGTTCTGGGGACCGGTCAATCCCGATGAGGACAGCGGCACCCAGCACCTCCACAGCGACCTCAACGCCCGCGAGATCGCCGTGATGCTGCCCCTGGTGGTGCTGATCCTCTGGATGGGCATCCACCCGGCCACCTTCCAGTCCGTGAGCGAACGGCCGGTTGCCAGCCTCCTGAAGGACGCCAACGCCCCCGCCATCCGGCCCCTCGTCCTGCCGGGCGCGCCCCTCCCCGCGCCGGTCCAGGCTGTTGCCGAAGGCCATGCCCCCGCCGCCGCCGAGGTGCATCCATGACCATCACCCCGACCCAGTGGGCGGCGATCCTGCCGCTGCTCTTCCCGGCTCTCGGCGCCTGCCTGATCCCGCTCATGTCGCTGGACCGGGAGCAGGCCACCGCGAAGTGGATCCGGGGTGCCATGTACCTCACGGCCCTCCTGGTCGTGGGTGCGGGGTTCTGGTACCTCACGGATCTCTGGGTGACCGGGGCCCAGCCCAGCTTCGCCCAGCTCCACATGGACCGCCTGGCCCAGTTCTCCGGCATCTTCGTCCTGGTGGCCGCCGCCATGGCCATTCTCCAGAGCTGGGACCACTTCCACCAGGAAGGGTGGGTGAAGGGGGAGACCCTGTCCCTCCTGCTCTTCTCCGTGACGGGCATGATGCTATTCACCGCCACCTCGAATTTCGTGGTGCTCTTCCTCGCCCTGGAACTCTTCAGCCTGCCCCTCTATGCCCTGGTGGCCACCACCCGCCCTCGTCCCGAGGGGGCCGAAGGCGGCATGAAGTACTTCCTCACCGGAGCCGTGGCTTCGAGCTGCTTCCTCATGGGGGGCGTGCTGATCTACGGGTTCACCGGCACCTTCAACGTCTCCTCTGCGGCGGCCCTGCTCCAGGCCCAGGGGCTTTCCGGCGACCCGATGGTGCTCGCCGGGGCCGCCCTCATGCTGCTGGGGTTCCTCTTCAAGGTGTCCGCCGCGCCCTTCCACCAGTGGACGCCGGATGCCTACGAGGCCTCACCCCACCCCATAGCCGGCTTCATGTCCGTGGCCACCAAGGGGGTCGCCTTCATCGCCCTTCTGCGCATCTTCCCGGTCAGCCTCGGGGGTGTGGCGGGGCTTCAGCCCCACGTCCAGTCGGCCATGGCCTTCCTGGCGGTGGTGACGCTGGTGGTGGGGAACCTCACGGCCCTGGTGCAGACCAACGTCAAGCGGATGCTGGCCTACTCCAGCATCAGCCACGCCGGCTACCTCATGCTGGCCTTCGTCGCAGGCACCCCCGCCGCCTACACGGGCCTCCTGTTCTACCTGGTGATCTACTTGGCGATGAACATGGGCGCCTTCGGGCTCTTCACGGCCTTCGGCCTGGTGGGGGACCGGACCACCTTCGAGGATCTGCGGGGCCTGGGCTGGAAGCGTCCCGCCATGGGCTTCTCCGCGGCCGTGTTCATGCTCAGCCTGGCGGGCATCCCGCCCCTGGGCGGCTTCTACGGCAAGTACATGATCTTCAAGGAGCTGGTGGGAACGGGCCACGTGGGCATGGCGATCCTGGGCGTCCTGGCGAGCCTGGTGAGCGTGTACTACTACCTGCGGGTGCTGGTGGCGCTGTTCCTCCAGGCCCCCAGTGCCGAGGCGGAGCGCCTGGCCTCCGAGCGCCCGGCTGTCCGGGCGCCCCTGGCGGGAGCCACCGTGCTGGTGGCAGCGGCCATCGTGCTCCTCGGCGGCTTCACCCAGGCCTTCCTCGTCCAGGGCTTCGCCCAGCGCGCCCTCCAGGAGGGGCTGGGGCTCTTCAGGTAGATCCGCGATCTCTGGTGATTCAACCCCGGCGGGTTTCCCGGGATCCATATATCGTTATGCAATGCTGAAAGCCCGGATCTCGTCCGGCCATGCATGCAGGAGCATCCAGCCATGAAGCGGAAGACCTGGATCGGATTCGCGGGCGGCGCCCTGGCTGTGGCCGCTGCGGGGTTCTACTACGGGACCAGGCCCAAGCCGGGGATCGCCTGGCGGACGGCCAAGGTGACCCAGGGGGACATCACCCAGCGCATCAACGCCACCGGCGCCGTGAGCCCCGTCGTCCAGGTGAATGTCGGGACCCAGGTCTCCGGCGTGATCTCGGCGCTCTACGTGGACTACAACAGCATCGTCCGGAAGGGCCAGCTCGTCGCCCAGATTGATCCCACGGTCTGGAAGTCGCAGCTCCTGAATGCCCAGGCCGGCGTCGAGCGGGCCCAGGCCGCCTACGATTTCGCCAAGGTGGACTACCAGCGCAACGAGCGTCTCTGGCAGGAGAAGCTCCTCTCCGACTCGGATCGGGATACCAAGGCCGAGGCCCTCAAGACCGCCAAGGGGAACCTGGTGTCCGCCCAGGCCACCCTGGACCAGGCCAAGGCCAACCTGGGCTACTGCAACATCACGGCCCCCGTGGACGGCGTGGTCATCTCCCGGCTGGCGGACGTGGGCCAGACGGTGGCCGCGAGCTTCAGCACCCCGAGCCTGTACGTCATCGCCCAGGACCTCTCCAAGATGAAGGTCCAGGTTTCCATTGACGAGTCGGACATTGACCAGGTGAAGGTCGGGGAACCCGCGTTCTTCACCGTGGACAGCCTGCCGGACAAGCAGTTCCGCGCCCGGGTGAGCCTGGTGCGCCAGGAACCGGTCACCAACAACAACGTGGTGACCTACGTGGTGGAGATGATCGTCCCCAATGAGCCCCTCCCGCAGAACCTGGCGGATTTCCAGTCGAGCGCGAGTGCGGCCCCGGACCCCGAAAAGGCCTGGGAGCGCGCGCAGGGCCACCTGCCGCCCGGTGTGACCAAGGAGGCCTTCCTGGCCCGCTTCAAGGCCCGGAATGCGTCCCTCCAGGCGGTGAGTCCCCTTCCGGATTCGGTCCCCATGGATCCCCAGTTCCTGGCCCACATCCCGGGTGGCGCCAGCCTCATGCCGGGTCCCAAGTTCAAGGGGAACCTCGCGCTGCGCTCCGGCATGACCGCCAATGTCACCATCTACACCGCCCAGCACAAGGACGTGCTGAGGGTGCCCGATGCGGCCCTCCGGTTCAATCCGGCGATGTACGAGAAGAACCACCAGGGGCCCTCCTTCCGCCTGGGGCAGCCCATGATGTTCCACGGCCATGCCAATCCCGGCGCCCAGGCGGGCACCGGTACCAAGGGCGGCCTGGTCGCACGCCACCAGGACCATCTCTGGGTGCTCGAGAACGGCCAGCCCAGGCCCATCCCCGTGACCGCGGGACTGTCGGATGGCGAGTACACGGAGGTGAGCGGGACGGACATCCATCCGGGCATGGCAGTCCTCGTGGGGGTCGAGAATCCCAAGGCTGCCGCAGCCGGCCGCCGCGGCTAGCGGGAGGCACCGTGGCACTGCTGGAATTCATGAAACTGGCCCTCTTCGCCATCACGCGGAACAAGATGCGGGCCTTCCTGACCATGCTGGGCATCATCGTGGGCGTCGGGGCGGTGATCGCCATGATCGGCATCGGCGAGGGCACCAAGCGGGCCTCCCTGTCCCTGATCCAGAACATGGGTTCCAACATGCTGATGATCTTCCCGGGGAGCGGGGGCAACCGTTTCGGCCCCCAGGCCATCGGCAGCGCCGACATCCTGCTGCCGAGCGATGTGGACCTCATCAAGCGGGAACTGACCCAGAGCAGCGTCGTGACCGCCACGCCCCAGGTGTCCACGACCCGCCCCGTCATCTACCAGAACTACAGCTACGTCACCCAGATCCAGGGGACCGGGCCGGAGTTCCTGCAGATCCGGGCCTGGGACATGCAGCGGGGGCGGTTCTTCACCGCCTCCGAGGTCCGGGGCATGGCCAAGGTCTGCGT
Source organism: Holophagaceae bacterium (assembly GCA_027451045.1). Lineage (GTDB taxonomy): Bacteria > Acidobacteriota > Holophagae > Holophagales > Holophagaceae > Geothrix. The sequence continues at coordinate 6,623 of DAIDKC010000135.1, forward strand.
GCTGGGCCAGACCGTGGTGAACAACCTGTTCCCCAACGGCGACGATCCCGTGGGCCAGACGGTGCGCATCGGGTCCCTGCCCTTCCAGGTGATCGGGATCCTGACCGCCAAGGGCGCGGGGATGTTCGGAGACCAGGATGACCTCATCGTGGCGCCCTACACCACCGTCATGCACAAGATCATGGGGCGGGACAAGATCCAGCGGATCATGGTGAGCGCCCAGGACGGCATGACGGACGTGGCCAAGGCCGAGATCACGGCGCTGCTCCGGCAGCGGATGAAGGTGGCGCCGGGAGACGAGAGCCCGTTCCAGATCCGCGCCCAGGACGACATCGTGCAGATGCAGTCCCAGCAGGCGGGGATCCTCACCGCCCTGCTGGCCGTGGCGGCGAGCATCTCCCTGGTGGTGGGGGGCATCGGCATCTCCAACATCATGCTGGTGAGCGTCACGGAGCGCACCCGCGAGATCGGCATCCGGCGGGCCCTCGGGGCCACCCAGGACAGCATCCTCGGCCAGTTCCTCACGGAGGCCGTGGTGCTCTCCCTGTTCGGCGGCCTGCTCGGCGTCGGCTTCGCCATGGTGGCCATCGCGATCCTCCAGAAGTTCCAGGTGCCCGCTGTCATGGAGCAGTGGGCCGTGGTCCTGGGCCTTGGCTTCAGCGGCCTCGTGGGGGTGGCTGCGGGCTTCCTGCCGGCCCTGAAGGCCGCCCGCCTGGACGTGATTGACGCGCTGAGATACGAGTGACCCACGGCACCTCCCGGATCCTGCATGGCTGAAGGCGCGGACGAGCCCCATGATCCCTATGCCGCGCTGAGGCTGCCCGCCTACCGCCGCTTCATCCTTTCCCTGGGGCTCGCCACCCTGGGTCTCCAGATGCAGGGGGTGGTGGTGGGCTGGCAGGTGTACGCCCGCACGGGGGATCCCCTGGCCCTGGGCCTCGTGGGCCTTGCCGAGGCCCTCCCGTTCCTGGTGCTGGCCCTGTTCGGAGGCCACGCGGCGGATCGCCTCAGCCGGCTCCGCATCGTCCGGGTGGCCACCCTCAGCCTCGCGGCCTGTTCGGCCCTGCTGTGGACCTTCAGCTGGCGCTCCCGGACCGGTCCCCTGGCCTCCGCGGTGGTCCCCATCTACGGGGTGATCTTCCTCACGGGCATCGTCCGGGCCTTCTATCGCCCCGCCAGTTCGGCCCTGGGGGCGGAACTCCTGCCCAAGCCTCTCTATGCCAACGGGGCCTCCTGGCGCTCCTCCGTCTTCCATACGGGCATGATCGCCGGCCCCGCCCTGGGAGGGCTGGTGTATGCCTGGCGGGGGCCCGTTTTCGCCCATGGCGCGGTGATGGTCCTGCTGGCCCTGAGCTTCCTGGCCACGCTGCCCATCCGGCACGCGTCGGCGCCCCGCCCGGTGGCGCGGATTCCCCTCCTGGAGAGCCTGGCGGAGGGACTCCGGTTCGTGGCCGCCCAGAAACTGCTGCTGGGGGCCATCAGCCTCGACCTTTTCGCGGTCCTCTTCGGGGGTGCGGTGGCGGTCCTCCCCGTCTTCGCCAGGGATGTCCTCCGGGTCGGTCCCCAGGGCCTCGGCCTGCTCAGGGCCGCGCCCGCCGTGGGGTCCCTTGTCACTGCGATCGCCTTGGCCCACCGTCCCGCCTTCCGACGGGCGGGGCGCACCCTGCTCCTGTGCGTGGCGGGGTTCGGGCTGGCCATGGTCGCCTTCGCCCTGAGCCGGAGCTTCCTCCTGAGCCTGGGACTCCTGGCGCTCAGCGGCGCCGTGGATGCCGTCAGCGTGGTGGTGCGGGCCACCCTGGTCCAGACCGTCACGCCGGGGCCCATGCTGGGTCGCGTCTCGTCGGTGAACCAGATCTTCATCGGATCCAGCAACGAACTGGGGGCCTTCGAGAGCGGTCTGGCCGCGAAACTCATGGGCCTGGTGCCCTCGGTGGTGTTCGGGGGATGCATGACCCTGGGGGTGGTGGCGCTGACCGCCTGGCGGGTCCCCGACCTGCGGCGGATGGGGCAGATCCGGTAGGGCGCGCCGGCGGGTGATCTTGGTCAAGTCTGGGCTGAGGGCGACTTCTGCCTATCGAAAACCCTGCACACTGGTGTCTGATTTCTTACCAGGTGGTCCAGTGATCTTCGACCTCGCCCATGTGCGCATCCGCATCAAACTCCTGGGGCTGGTGCTCCTGCCGATCGTAGGGGGCGGACTGCTCTCCGGGCTCCTGGTGGCCCAGCAGACCCGGCTCCTGGAGCGCATGGAGCGGCTTCGGGCCGCGTCGGTGCTGTCGAGCGCCATCGGGGACATGACCCAGGCCCTCCAGACCGAGTCCCAGGATACGGCCCTGGCATCGGGCCCGAAGGGGGCCGACCGCCAGACCGATCTCGCCCGTGCGCGGGCCACGACCGACCGCCAGGCCCAGTCCCTGGAGGCGGCGGTGGCGGGCACGGATCCTGCCCTGCAGGCGCTGCTGCCCCATCCGGTCCTGGATCCGGCCGTCCTGGGCCAGCTCCGGCAGCAGGCCGGCCAGCCGAACGGAGGCACCGCTGCCATCTCCGGCTACCACCGGGAGGTGGAGTCGCTCCTCCAGCTGGAGGAACGCCTCCTGCTGCCGGCGGCCGGCACACCCCTCGCCAGCCGCTTCCGGGCCTTCATCGGCTTGCTGCGCGCCAAGGAGGCTGCGGGACTCGAGCAGGCGATCCTCTCCCAGGGGTTC